>DAIPZX010000029.1:0-11891 GCA_036781995.1 Massilibacteroides sp.
ATTGCCGGCGGCGACTTTTCTTTCGAAATATCCATCTTTGAAGGAGCCGGCGCCTTTGTTTGCGGAGAAGAAACCGCTCTGATAGCCTCTATCGAAGGTGAACGGGGATTTCCTAAGCAACGCCCCCCCTATCCTGCCATCGAAGGTTTAAACGGGCATCCCACATTAGTCAATAACGTGGAAACGCTGAGCCAGATTGCTTATATCATACGGAATGGAGCCGGATATTATAATCAAATCGGTACTCCGGGCAGTAAAGGAACCAAAGTCTTTGCGCTTGCCGGAAAGATACGTCATGGAGGATTGATAGAAGTCCCGATGGGAGTTACGCTCAACCAGATCATTGAAGAGATTGGTGGTGGTATGGATAACGGTAAGAAACTGAAAGCAGTGCAGATTGGAGGACCTTCAGGCGGCTGTATTCCGGCCCATCTATGCGATGTACAGGTTGACTTCGATGCTTTCAATCAGATGGGAGCCATGATGGGTTCCGGAGGGTTGGTCGTATTGAGCGAAAACGACTGCATGGTTGATATAGCCCGTTACTTTCTGAATTTTACCTGCGATCAATCCTGCGGAAAATGTACTTTTTGTCGTGTGGGTATTCGCAGGATGCTTGACCTGCTCGATAAGATTTGCAGCGGCAAAGCGGAAATGGCCGATATTGACAAACTGGAAGAACTGGCGCTCAACATCAAAAAATCAGCTCTCTGCGGATTAGGTAAAACAGCCCCCAACCCGGTTCTCACTACCTTAAAATATTTCCGCGAAGAGTACGAAGAACATGTCAACGGGATTTGCAAAACCGACACATGCAAAGAAATGATTCATTACGTGGTTACAGACGATTGTATAGGTTGTACCAAATGCGCCAAGGCTTGTCCGGTAGATGCTATACCCTATACTCCGTACGAAATTCATCATATTGACATTACCACCTGCGTACAGTGTGGACTGTGTGTGGATGAATGCAGTTTCGGGGCTATTACAAAAGTATCCAATAAACACTCGATTCATAAATAAACTTTATCATTAATTAAAAATACAGATATATTATGTATCATCATTCAAAAAAAAACACCCCTGCGTTAATTCTTGGCATCTTACTAATGCTCTTATGCGGACATACCCTCAGGGCACAGCAAGACCATGTTATCGCCTTTAATGTAGGCTCTTTTATTATCACGCTTCTTCCTGAAGGACAAGGACAAGGCAACACCGGCATATTGGTCGGCGCTACCGAAGAAATGCTAAAAAAAACCGTACCTGATGGTACTTTTCCCAATGCTACAAACGCCTTTTTGGTGGAGGCAGAGGGTAAAACAATCCTATTCGATACCGGATACGGTCGTGAGTTATTCGAGAATATGAAAGTGGCCGGAAAGACACCTGCCGACATTTCCGCCGTTATTCTCACCCACATGCATGGCGACCATATCGGAGGTCTGTTAATCAACGGAAAGAAAGCGTTCCCAACGGCTACTCTTTACATACCTCAGCCTGAATATGACTACTGGATGAGTGACGAAGCGATGCTGAAAGTACCGGAAAACCGTCGCGGAAATTTTACAAGTGCCCGTAATATTTTTTCAATCTACAAGGATAAACTCCAGCTTTTTGCTCCCGGTGAAATCGATGGTACGCAAGAATTAATACCCGGCATCCGCAGTATAGCTGCCTACGGTCACACACCCGGTCATACCGGTTATATGTTATCATCCGAAGACGCCAAGCTATTTATCTGGGGAGATCTCACACACGCCATGGCGATTCAAATGCCCTACCCCGAAGTAGCTGTAACGTATGATGTAAACCCGGCGCAAGCGATCGAATACCGCCGAAAATTGCTCCAATACATTGCAGAAAACAAAATACGTATTGCCGGTATGCATATCCAATACCCTGGGATAGGAGATGTAAAAAAGAACGAATCTGCCGGATATGACTTCACACTTATTTGTGCTTGTGAAGGAAGATACTAATATCAATAGATAAACAGATTAAGAAACGCAACATGCAGATAACAATCAATGACATCCGGGTTGAAATTAAGGAAGGCGAAACCATTCTGGAGGCAGCCCGCCGAACAGGACATACCATACCTTCTTTATGTTATGCCAAAGGAGCACAACATAAATCTTCCTGTATGGTTTGCGCGGTAAAAAACCAGACAAACGGGCAGATTATTCCTTCCTGTACAACACTCCCGGTTGAAGGGATGCAAATTCAAACGGATACAGAAGAAGTTAAGCTGGTACGTTCCTTGTCTTTGGAGTTATTATTAAGCGATCATCGTGCGGATTGCGAAGCTCCTTGCTCTACGGTATGTCCCAAAGAACTGGATGTAGAAAAAATGCTTGCCTATTACGATAAAGGACTGCACGAAGAAGCCTACCGGATAATTGCCGGTGCTTTCTCACTTCCCGAAATAGGTTGTGATACCTGCAAGGCTCCTTGTGAGAAAGCATGCCGCCGGGGTACCATTGATGAAGCAGTTTCTATTCGAGCTATTATCAAAGAGATTACAGGTAAGCCGATTACCATCACATCAGAAAATAAACCACCGGCTCCGAAAAAGGGAAAAGGAATCTACAATTCCCGATTGGGAAGATTTTCCGACAAAGAAAAAGAGCGGTTAAAAAAGACTGTTTCAACCCCTTCCAGGTGTCTGCATTGTGCTTGTGCAGGAAGAACAGATTGCAAATTACGCCGGTATGCAACAACCGAAGCAATCAAACGCCCCCGTTACGAAGCTTCTTCTGAGCTACCGGCCATGCATAAGGTACATATCACCGGAAGCATGTGGTTTGAACAGGCAAAATGTATCCGATGCGGACTTTGCGTTTACAACAGTGAAAATGGATTCACGTTTAAAGACAGGGGATTCGGCATGCAAGTGGTTTTACCCGAAGAAAACCGGATCAATGTACGGGAGGAACTGGCGGAACTTTGTCCTACGGGAGCACTTTATTTAACGGATAATCAGGTCAACACCTGAGTAAAAACAAATTAGAATGAAACACTTGCTATTCATAGTACTGATCGGCCTGCTTTCCGCCTGTGGGAAAAGCCCGGGCTCTTCCGGAAGTACAGGAGCAATGGATTGGAAACTATTTCGCGGAGATCCTTCCATGAGTGGCTATACCGATACAAAATTACCAGACAAGCCTACCCTCTTGTGGACCTACAAAGGTGAATCAAGAACCGCATCTTCACCTGTCATAGATAACGGTACTACTTATTGGTGCGACAAAAAAGGATATATCAAAGGGGTGAATATCAAAGGGGAGTTGGCATTTGAATACGACTTGAAAACAGCTGTGGAAGCTACTCCCATGATTTATGACTCGTCTCTCTACATCGGGCGTATTGATGGGTTTATGACTGCGATTTCACTTACTGAAAAAGATACAATCTGGAACTATGAAACAATGGGGCAAATATCTGCTTCGCCCAATTTGCTGAACTTTGCAGACCATAAAGCAATCGTATTCGGCAGTTATGATAATTATCTCTATTGCATAGATGCCAAAAGCGGTCAAGAATTAAGCCGTTTTGAATCGGGCTATTACCTCAATGGTGCCGCCGCTCTGTGGAAAAACCATGTTATATTCGGCGGATGTGATTCATGGGTGCGCATTATTGATTGCCAAACAGGAATTTCTTCCGACTCACTATTGCTCGATGCCTACGTTCCCGCCTCTCCCGCTATCATGGGCGATTATTGCTATGTAGGCGACTATTCGGGCAACATTTATAAGTTGATGCTGGAAGATGGCAAAATTATCCGGCACAAAAAAATAATCGCTGAAGACAGTGAAACCGGCACCTTCGTTTCCGTTCCTGCCATTTCTGACGAAGCGCTTTATTTTTTCTCAGAGGAAAGATATATCCAGGCAATCAGTCGCAAAAACGGGAAATTGCTCTGGAAATACATGTTGAAAGGAAATACGGGCGAAAGCTCCCCGGTAGTCTGCAACAACAAAGTGCTCGTTTGTACTAAAACCGGAATTATATCCATTCTGGATGCTGATAATGGTGAATTACTCTGGGAATATGACACCGGCGAACAAATTGTCGGTTCGCCCGCCGTTATAAAAGATCACTTTTTAATTTTAACTACAAAAGGAACCTTGTTTTGTTATGGATAACATGCCGCTCATTCAACTAAAAAACATAACCAAAAGCTATGCAGATGGCAAAGAACACCTGAATAATGTGCTCCGTGCCATCAATCTGGAAGTCAATAAAGCCGAATTTGTCGCTATTAAAGGAGCTTCGGGTTCCGGGAAAACAACGCTATTATCCATTCTGGGCACCTTATTATTGCCCGATTCCGGCAGTTATTTGCTCGACAAAAAAGAAATGACCGTTTCCGAAACCGATCATTCATTGGTTCGCAACAAGCAAATCGGTTTTGTATTCCAGAATCATCGCCTGATGCCACAATACACTGCTTTGGAAAATATTTTATTACCAGCATTGGCGTATCAATCCGAAGCAAGTGCGAAGGATAAAGAATATGCCCGTCATTTACTCGAGCTCACGCACATAGAAAATATAGCCGATCAATACCCCGCCACTTTGTCCGGAGGAGAAGCCAGCCGCGTAGCTGTTTGCCGCGCGCTGATTATGCGACCTCTGTTGCTTCTGGCTGATGAACCTACCGGACAACTGGATGCCGAAAATGCGCGGAATATAGCAAGATTATTAAGTGAAATCAATCAAACCTTGCAGACCACTATTCTGATGGTCACTCACTCGGATGAAACATCTTCGGTCGCTCATCGCATACTCACACTTCAAGAAGGCAAGCTACAGTGAAGATAAAAGACCTCGTACATATAAACATCCGATTCTTCAGCCGTTATTACAGGTTGATTGCTGTCGCTGTATTGATCACCGTAGCTGTCATTATCGGCAGTCTGACGGTGGGCGACTCCGTTCGCACCACACTAATTAAAAGAGTTACAGAGCGATTAGGAGACACGGAAACCATTATCTTCTCCCGCAATTCCTTTATGGCAGAAGAATTTCTTCACGTATCTGCATTGGATGAATCGGCAAGAGGTTTGCTACTTACCAATGGTTTCATTTCCTCCAACGGAAAGTTGATTCCTGTATATGTCTGGGGTACAGACGATCTGTCCATTGCCAAAGGGAGTGCGAAACTCAACCCCGCTTTAGCGAAAGAAATGGCTATGGAAGTATCCGGCGGCGATATAGTACTTCGTCTGCCCGCATCAGGGCTTATACCATCGGGATCTTTATTTGTGACAAAGAATTATACCACCGGCATGCGTCTTGCTTTCGAAGGAGTGGTTGACGTAAACGAAGGTGGTAATATTAGCATGAAGAATGAGCAGGTAATCCCTTTCAATATGTTCGTAAACCGGGAAGAACTTGCCGAAGCGATGGAAACACCGGGAAAGATAAACCTCATTCTCTCCGATAAACAGATCTCTGCAGTAGAACTGGAAAACAGTTGGGCGTATCCTTTGTCCGGTTTGTCTGTCGATCAAAAAGAGGATTTTACGGAGATTACTTCCGATCGGGTTTTCTTACAGGAAATGGTCGTGGAAACGATCAGCCGGCATAACAATAACCCCAACCGTCTTTTTTCTTATCTGGCAAACAGCATCGATCTGAACAATATTTCCATCCCCTATTCTTTTGTCACCGCTTTGGATAAGTATAAAGGGGAGACCTTGCAAAAAAACGAAATCATCCTTTCTGACTATGCTGCCCAACGCTTGCAGGCAAAAGCAGGAGATCAGGTTCAGCTCGCCTATTACACCTCGCAAGACCTGAAAACCTTACACACCGACAGCCTGTTACTACAAGTCAAAAAGATTGTACCGCTCACGGAATTAATGGAAGACAAGACACTGAGTGCTGACTTTCCGGGGCTTTCCAACGTTGAGCGTTGCACAGACTGGGATAGCGACCTGCCAATTAATATGGACCTCATAACCGATGAAGACGAAAAGTACTGGGAACTCTACCGGAGTACACCCAAAGCAATCATCGCCTACGAGGCTGTTGCGGATCGTTGGGGGAATGCCTATGGAAACGCGACAGCTATTCGTTTGACTGATGCCGAGCCCGACCTGTCCGGACTTCATGCGGATATGTTCGGTATTCAATTGATCCACCCCCGGGAAGCCGGACTCTATTCAGCAAAAAACGGTGTCGACTTTTCCAGTCTCTTTTTGGCTTTGGGATTCTTTATTATCGTTTCCGCCATGCTGTTGATGCTGATTCCGCTTGCTGAAATGCTTTATCAACGACGACATGAAATTGATCTGTTAAAAGCACTCGGATACACCTCCAAACGTATTGCCCGGATACTCTGGCTCGAATCCGCCCCGGTTGTCTTTGCCTCATCCGTCATTGGCGTTATAGCCGGTTTGCTTTATACCACCCTTATCATGTGGTTGTTAGGGAATGTCTGGAAAGGAGCTACACATACAGATGGTTTTTCTGTTTACCCCGGTATAGCAACTATTATAGCAGGACTTATTGTAGGAATCGTCCTCTCTTTGGGCTTTCTGCGCCAGACAATCCGATGGAACCTGAAAGAAAAAAAGTTCGGCGTCAGCACCGGGAAACAATCTCTGAAAAGAAAAAAAAACGGGGTTATCTTAGCTACGGTTATCGCATCCGGTAGTATCTGCATTAACTTTTTATTTGTACAATCTGTCACCCTTTTTGTTGTCATCGGCGTTATACTGATCGGAACGGCAGCGTTATGGGGAGACTATCTGATCAGTCTGAAGGGAATGCCGTCATCGGACTGTTTCAATACCGAAAAAATGATCCGGAGTACACTTTTCGCGAATAAAAAGCAGACTATACGCTCTTTCTTAACGCTTGCCATTGGGGTGTTTATCGTTTTCTCCGTCGGACTGAACCGAAAAGGTTTTGCTGACAGTTCACAGCTAAAAACAGGTACAGGCGGCTACGCTCTTTGGGCAGAAAGTTCAGTTCCGGTTTATCATAATATGAACACCCCAAGCGGACGGGAAAAATTAGCGCTAACCGCCCTTCCCGGCGATGCAGAAATACTTCAATGTTTACGTTATAGTGCCGATGATGCCAGTTGCCTCAATCTGAATAAAGTAACTACACCTACCGTATTAGGTATAGATATGGATAAAATGTCCGGCAGTGATTTTCAGATTGCACAAAGTCTGTATGCTTCAAGCAGAAGCGAGGTGTTTGAACAAATGCATACCCAAGACAGCCATATCTACCCTGCATTGGTTGATGCAACCGTCCTGACCTGGAGTTTGATGATCAATCTGGGAGATACCCTCTGGTATGAAGGAGACCGTGGACAAACCATCGGACTTCAATTGATCGGCACCCTTTCCAATTCTATTTTTCAGGGCAATATACTGATCGATCGAGCCTTTTTCTCCGAAATATGGAAAAACACAACCGGCAGTGAAGTGGTTCTTCTGAAAGTAAAAGAGTATGAAAAAGAAGAAGTAAAAAACCTGCTCTCGCAGGCGCTCAACGAATACGGCATAAGAGTCACCACCACCAACGACCGTCTGGCACAATTTAACACCGTCACCGATACCTACCTCACTATTTTTCTCACGCTTGGAGGTTTAGGATTGCTGCTTGGCATTATGAGTTTTATTATCATTATTCGTAAAAACCTGTCTGCGCGGCGTCATGAAATCGACTTGTACCGGACATTAGGTTTCACCGATCACAGAATAGAGCAAATCCTTTATCAGGAAAATATACTTGTTCCGCTCTACGCGATCATTACCGGAGTAGTCAGTTCTCTCATCGGTGTAAGTATCAGTTTTATGCATATCGGTCTATGGATATGGCTCACAGCCTTCCTGTTCACGCTGCTCTTTATAGTAAGTGTTGTTCTCTTTGTGAGAAAGACCGTCAGAAAAGAAATTCACTTTTCAACTCGTGGGGCGTAGGAATTGTCAATTATAAATCATTATATGAAAACACTAAATTTGGACTCGTTCATCTTTCAACTCCTGATCCGACTTTTTACGTCAGATGGAATTCGTCTTAGATCATCCTTTTTTCGTTTTTGTCGAAAAAAAGAGAAAGGTACACTAATATTCAGAATATTTGCACACGAGAAACTAACAGTTATAACATGTAGCTATTAACGTTTTTACAGGAAAGAAAAACGACAAGATTCTTTTAGGTAGAATGGCTGAATAACTACTATTGCATTGACAATATTTAAAACAATAAATCAATATAGATTATGAAAGAGTTTATCGGTGAATTATTAGGGACCTTTATACTGGTCCTTTTTGGATGCGGTTCGGTTGCCGTAGCGGTTTTGTTTGGTGAGTATAACAGCATTTTACAGATTGGTATAGCCTGGGGCTTTGGTGTGATGCTGGCTATTTACCTGACCAGGCATTTATCCTGCGCCCATCTCAATCCGGCGGTAACGATAGCGATGGTCATCAGCAAACGAATGGCTATACGTAAACTACCCACTTACTTATTGGCACAATTTGCAGGAGCATGTATTGCCGGGTTAACCGTTTTTCTGTTGTTTTCCCCTTCTATTGAAGCCTACGAAACCGCTCATCAGATCGTAAGAGGCACAGCAGCATCGGTTGATACAGCCCGGATGTTCGGTGAATTCTACCCCAATCCCGGAGCAAACGCCGTAGTATCCATGCCGTTGGCAATAGCGGCAGAAGCATTTGGAACATTCCTGCTCCTACTGCTGATCTTTGCTTTAACAGAAGGTTGCAACGTGGGGCGTCCGAGTGATACTATGGCGCCCGTGTTTATCGGATTGACGGTCACGTCCATCATCTGCCTGATCGCTCCGTTGACACAAGCCGGATTAAATCCTGCCCGTGACTTCGGTCCGCGTATCGTAGCCTGGCTGACCGGATGGGGAAGTGCGGCTTTTCCTGACAGTAGCGGGGGATTTTTTTGGGTTTATATAGTGGGTCCCATCATCGGAGGCAGTATAGCCGCCCTGTTTTTTCTCTATATTCTCGAACCGGTCATGAAACGAAAATCAGAAGGATGTGATTGCCAATAAAATAATAAAATAATAAAATTTAAACTGATATATATGAAAACAAAACTGATTATTGCCGGAGGATTCCTCGGAGCAGGTAAAACAACGTTACTATGGAATGTTGCTCACAAGTTAATGAAGCAAGGTCTTCATGTAGGTCTTATTACCAATGATCAGGCACCGGAACTGGTAGACAGCAAACTACTATCATTAAATGATATCCGGGTAGCAGAAGTCAGCGGCAGTTGTTTCTGCTGTAACTTCAATGGTTTTACGGATGCAATACAAAAGATACGCACGGAGGCGGCTGCCGATGTGATTATAGCCGAACCGGTAGGTAGTTGCGCAGACCTTTCGGCAACGATCATGCAGCCGCTTAAACAATACTGGAACCGGGATTTGCAACTGGCTCCGCTTTCCGTTCTGGCAGATCCGGCACGACTGGACTCTATTCTTGCCGGAGAGAATGCAGGACTACATCCCGATGCCGCCTATATCTACCGGAAACAATTGGAAGAAAGCGATATCATTCTGATCAATAAAACCGACTTATTGAATGAGGAACAGCTGAACGAGTTAACACAACGGGCTGCCGAAACATATCCGTCAGCGACCATACTGCCTGTAAGTGCCATTTCCGGTGCAGGAATTGACAATTGGCTGGAACAGGTTACTTCACGCCAGGATGCAGGTACACGTCTTGTCGAAATGGACTATGATATATATGCCAACGGAGAGGCGGTATTGGGATGGCTGAACGGAACAGTCCATTTGCAAGGAGAAAGTACTGATTGGGATACATTCACACACACGCTGTTAACCAACTTGGCGGCACGATTTGACAACGACCGGCTTCCTGTAGGGCACGTTAAAGTGATTGCTGAAAACGGAAATAAGTTCATTGTCGGAAACATAACCGGCGATGCCTCCACGCTTTCAACAAGAGGTTCTGTTGGGAATAGCGACACGATCAAACTCATTCTAAACGCAAGAGTGGAAACATCTCCGGAGAATCTGGATCAAATCGTACGGGAAACATTGGATGAACTGAATGCAGACCGGTATACGATCGATGTGCCAGCCTGGCGCTATCTTCAACCCGGACGCCCGCAGCCCACACACCGGTTTTCGGAAGTAGTCTAATTGTTTTTTTGTAAAAATAAAATGCATGAATATTCTCGATAAACATAAATCATATCAACTGCTGATAATTGGTTTGGCAAGTGCTGTATTTATTGTTTATCCCAATATAGCCAACCTCCCTTGGGAACTATCCTTTCTGGATGAACCCAAACATGCACATCATATCCAATTCTTTTTTATCAGGTATGCCTTCTTTTCTCTATTAATCTGGAGACTGCTTAGCTATAATCTGAAAAAGATTAAAGACTTCTGTTTTAAGGATCGGTGTATACGCACATTTCTGATCACAAGTGCTGCATATGGTGTGTTTGTGCTCATCTTGTTTTTTTGGAATGGCAAGTTGCATGGATTCGGCAGTCTGTTGTTATTTCAGTTCTTTGTTATTTTCATCGTTTGCACATTCATCGGACACGTGTTTATGCTGTATAATATACAGCGAAAAAAAGAACAAGAGATCGAGCAACTGAAGATCGAAAACCTGCAGAGTCAATGCGATGCCCTTGCCAATCAGATCAACCCTCATTTTTTCTTCAATTCATTGAATGGACTCAGTGCCCTGATACGAAAAAAAAACGATGAGAAAACACTTGATTATGTAGACAAACTATCGGATGTATTCCGGTATATTCTGCAGAGTAATAAAAAGGGATTAGTCACATTGAAGGAAGAGTTGGAGTTTGTGCAGGCATTTCGCTATATGATGGAAGTGCGCTTTGCGAATAAATTAGTGTTCGACATAAACGTGGATGATGGCAAAATGGATTTGAAAATACCGGTTCTTTCACTGCTTCCTCTGATTGATAATGTGGTAGTACATAATACGATTGACAGCCAGCATAAGATGGAAGTCGTTATCCGCCTGAACGAAGCGTTAGAGATAGAGGTATCTAATCCGATTTATCCCAAATTAACTCCTCCAGTGACCAACGGTACGGGAATCGCCAATCTGGAAAACCGTTTCGCGATTTTAATGAACAAACAGATCCGAATAAAAGAAGACGGGAAAATATTCACTGTTTATTTGCCATTAGAATGAAGATTTTGTTTATCATACCCGGATCCGGTGATTCTTTTTATTGCGGTAATTGCTTCCGCGATAATCTCCTGGCGTCAGCGTTACGCAAAGCCGGACATGAAGTTGTTGTTATGCCGCTATACCTGCCGCTTACACACAAAACGTTTCAGGCAGATACCCCGTTGTTTTTTCCGGCTACAACTTATTATGTAGCCCAGAAATTTTTCGGAAACAGGAAAATGCCCAAATGGTTACAACATATCACGTCTTCAGACCCTCTGCTGAACATAGCCTCTTCACTATCGGGCACCACCTCCGCCGAAGGAATGGAAGACATGACGCTGTCCATGATCACCGGAAATGATCCCACTTTCGATGAACATGTACAACACTTGATTCATTGGATAAAGGAACACGAACAGTTCGATTTGATACATCTGTCCACGACCTTGTTGCTTGGCATCGCCAAGGAAATAAAACGCCAACTGACACTTCCTATCGTCTGCTCCATGCAAGACGAAGAAGTCTGGATAGACAGCTTGAACACGCAAGGAGCAACCGTTGCCTGGCAAGGTATAAAGGATAATTTACAGTATATCGACAGGTTTATGACCACCAGTCATTTTTATAGGAATAAAATACACCGGCAGATTCCCGAAATAGAAAACCTGCAAGTGATTTACCCGGGGATAGATA
>DAIPZX010000030.1:0-11878 GCA_036781995.1 Massilibacteroides sp.
AAATCGAAGTTCAGGTATTGGAAATCGACAAGGAAAACCGTCGTTTGAGCTTAGGCCACAAACAATTGGAAGAAAATCCATGGGATGTATTTGAAACCATCTTTACGGTTGGTTCAGTGCACGAAGGAACAATCATCGAAGTGCTTGACAAGGGTGCCGTAATTTCATTGCCTTATGGCGTTGAAGGTTTTGCCACACCTAAACACTTAGTAAAAGAAGATGGTTCTCAAGCTGTTGTTGACGAAAAACTTGAATTTAAAGTGATCGAATTCAACAAAGAAGCAAAACGCATCATTCTTTCTCACAGCCGTATTTTCGAAGACGAACAAAAGGTTGCCAGAAAAGAAGCAGGCGGAGAAAAGAAAGCGTCAACTAAACGCACAAAGAGCGAAGATGCTGCTGTAGTTTCCGGTTCAATGGAAAAGACAACATTAGGAGACATCGAAGAGCTTGCCGCGTTGAAAGAAAAGCTGGAAGGAAATAAATAAGCTATTACGCCTCCATATAAAATAGGGTATCCGTAAGGAGACCCTATTTTTTTGCTTATAAATAATTTATTAACAGAAACTTCGTATCTTGTGGGGCTAAATCACGATCAAGTCTAAAAAAAGGAAACAGATTTAACATGAATGATATGGATATAAATAAAGTAAATAGTGACGACTACTCATTGGCTGATTTTGCGGCATACGATGGTGACGCTCTATTTGATGTAAAAGAGCCATTCTGGGCTTTCATGCAGGATGCTATCGCTAAAAAATACATGGTTTATGGCAATCCTATCAGTACGGCTCCCCGTTCTGAGTTTCAGGTATACGATCGCTATTTAGATAAAGATCGTAATTTTCTCAACTTTTGCTCCTATAACTATTTAGGATACTCCTGCCATCCGGAAGTGATCAAAGCAGTACAAGACACGGTTGGGAAGTATGGAACAGGAGCTGTTTCCGCCCCTTTATTAAGCGGCTACTACGACTTATCCAAACAGCTGGAAGATTCGATAGCCCAATTTAAAGGAAAGGATGCTGCCGTTATCTTTCCTACAGGATACGGAGCTAATTTGGGCGTTTTATCCTGCCTGCTAAAACCCGGAGATATAGCCGTTATGGACATTTTGTCTCATGCGTCTATCTATGATGGCGCCCGTTTGTCCGGAGCAGAGATCAAAGTATTCAGCCACAACAATGTAGAACATCTGGAGATTGTACTGAAGAACCTGAAAAATCCACGCAGAGCCATCGTGTGTATCGAAGGTATTTACAGTATGGATGGAGATCTGGTGAAACTGCCGGAAATCGTTGCCGTTTGTAAAAAGTATGGAGCCCGGATCTTGCTGGACGAAGCACACGCAACGCTTATTTTCGGGAAAAACGGACGAGGTGTTGCCGAACATTTCGGACTGGAAGATCAGATAGACCTGACGATCGGAACCTTCAGCAAATCATTCGGAGCAATCGGTGGTTTCGTGACCGGAGATATGAAACTGATGACTTACGTCAGAATGTTTGCACGCGCTTATGTATTCTCTTGCGCAATGGCTCCGCATACAGCTGCCGGAATACTCAAAGTTCTGGAGCTTTATCAACAAGACAAATCCTACCGCGACAAACTGTGGGAGAACACCAATTATATGCTAAAAGCCCTGAAAAGCGTAGGCTTAGATACAGGAGAAACAGAATCACAGGTTATACCGATTATTGTAGGTCCGGACAAAAAATTACGCGCGATAAGCAAATACATTCACGAGAAAGGTTTATACACAGGTGTAGTAACCTATCCCGCCGTATCTAACAAGCGTACCCGTCTGAGACTGTCTATGTCTTCTAATCATACAAAAGAACAAATGGATACTTGCGTAGCTCTTGTCAAAGAAGCTTTCGACGCGATTAAATAGTCAACGCTTAGTTATCCAAACCAAAGCATAATACGGGCATAAGCATTAGATTGGTAAAGATCTACTGGTTACGCTCGTTTTTTTATAGTCAGTCAAAAGCTTTTTTTACTTTTGTTTCAACAAATTAAAAAAACCATTATAACAATCATTATGAGAAACTTTCTATTTTTCGCGATAGCACTGATGATTAGTGTTTCCGCCTCCGCCCAACAAGCCTTGTGGGGCAACCAGCCTATCATCTCTCCGGAGATTAAAGCGGACAACACAGTGACTTTCCGTTTTATGGCTCCTGATGCAAAAAAAGTACAGATCACCGGAGATTTTCTGCCTACACAAAAAGCACAGACTCCTTTTGGTGAGACCGATGTGCCGGGTTTCGCAGACCTTCAGAAGAATGCGGATAACATCTGGGAATATACAACACCACAAGCCTTGCCTTCGGAATTGTACAGTTATTCTTTCCTCGTGGATGGACTGAAAGTGACCGACCCGAATAATGTTTATCTGAATCGGGACGTGGCATCAGTTACCAATATTTTTATCATTAAAGGAGGAGCCGGAGATTTATATAGCGTAAACAAGGTTCCTCACGGCACAGTAGCTCGCTACTGGTATGACAGTCCCACACTCAACATGACTCGCAGAGTAACTGTTTACACGCCTGCGGGATATGAAAAGAGCAATTTGTCTTATCCGGTGCTTTATCTTTTACACGGCATGGGAGGAGACGAAGAAGCCTGGGTTACGTTAGGACGTACAACTCAGATTCTGGACAATCTCATTGCGCAAGGAAAAGCCAAACCCATGCTGGTGGTTATGACGAACGGAAATGTCCATCAGGAAGCAGCGCCGGGAGAATCAAGTCTCGGCTTAGTAAAACCAACCATGCAACTACCCAAGACGATGGACGGAGAAATGGAAGCCAGTTTTCCGGACGTCATTCAATTTATTGAAAGCACATTCAGGGTGGATAAACAGAAATCCGCGCGCGCTATTGCCGGACTGTCCATGGGAGGATTTCATTCTTTACACATATCCAAGGAATACCCGGAATTGTTTGATTACGTCGGGCTTTTCTCCGCCGCCATACTACCCCGGGAAGATGTTCAATCTCCTATCTATCAGAATATGGATGAAAAACTGAAGATTCAGTTCGCCGGAAACCCCAAACTTTACTGGATTGCCATTGGGAAAACGGACTTCCTCTATAAAAACAACGCCGATTTCCGAAAGAAACTGGATGATAACGGCTATAAGTATGTATATCGTGAATCCGACGAAGGGCATATCTGGAAAAACTGGCGCATTTACCTATCCGAATTCACCCCCATGCTATTCAAATAAGCTTGAAGACATATATTTGTATCCGAATTTATTAAACAACAAAAGATGAACAGAATGAGAAAAGGAAAACTTTTACTTCTATTATTTACGCTTGTTGCAGGTCTGACAGGAGTGCAAGCACAACAAGATCCTCCCCTACCATTAGACCCGGCATTAAGATACGGGAAATTAGACAACGGACTGACTTATTACATCCGTGCCAATCAGGAGCCTAAAGAACGTGCGGAATTCTATATCGCGCAAAACGTAGGGGCAAGTCTGGAAAATGACGATCAAAACGGATTGGCGCATTTTCTGGAACACATGGCTTTCAACGGGACGAAAAATTTTCCCGGAAAAGGCATCATCAATTATCTTGAATCTGTCGGCGTTCGTTTCGGATATGAAATAAATGCTTATACCTCATTGGATGAAACGGTTTACAATCTGTCTTCCGTTCCCACCATGCGGGAAGGAGTTATTGACAGTGCTTTGTTAGTTCTGCACGACTGGTCTAATTTTATTGCGCTTGAAAGCGAAGAGATAGACAGCGAGCGGGGTGTGATCCTTGAAGAGTGGCGCACCGGACAAGGCGCGGAAAGACGTATGTGGAAGAAGAGTAATGCGCTCAAATATGCCGGTTCACAATATGCTAAACGTGATGTGATTGGTGATACAGCTGTGATTAAAAACTTTGACCATCAGGCCATCCGTGATTTCTATCATAAATGGTATCGCCCCGATTTGCAGGCAATCATCATTGTGGGGGATATTGATGTGGATAAGATCGAGGCAAAGATCAAAACCCTGTTCAGCGATATCCCGCGTATGCCAAATGCCGGCGAACGTCCTGTTTATGAACTACCAGACAATGATGAACCCATTATCGCGACGGTAACCGATCCGGAAGCTCGCTATACGACTATACAATTAGAATATAAGAAAGATTTGCTGCCGGAAGAGATGAAGAAATCGGTTGGCGGCTATGCCTTTTATATCACGAACAACCTGATCTCAACAATGATCAACAATCGTTTTTCTGAAATTACGCAGCAAGCGGACGCACCTTTTGTAGCGGGTTTTGCTTATTACGGCAATCTTGTGAAATCAAAAGATGCCTTTGTCCTGATCGGAATTCCAAAGGAAGCACAGGAACAGAGCGGACTGGAGGCATTAACGCTGGAAGCCGAAAACATCAAACGGTTCGGATTTACCAATTCCGAATTTGAGCGTGCTAAAACCGACTTGCTGAAGAGTGTGGAAAAGCAATACAATGATCGCGAAAACCAAAAGAGTTCCAGTTATGTACGCGAGTATGTAAACCATTTTTTGCAAGATGAACCTATACCCGGTATTGAATGGGAATATCAGGCATTACAGATGATGCTTCCACAGATGAATGTGGCTATGGTGAATCAGATAGCCCAATCGTATATTACGGATAAGAATCTGATCGTTTCAATCAATGCGCCGGAGAATGAAGCCGTGAAGCTGCCGGATAATGCGCAAGTACTTGCCGCCTTTGCAAATGCGGCAAAAGCGGAACTCACAGCCAGAGCGGAAGAAGACCTGAGCAAGCCGATCATCAAAGAAATCCCTACAGCGGGAAGCATCACCAAAGAAACGGAAAACGCTGCTTTAGGCGTGACGGAATGGACGTTGAGTAATGGTGCGAAAGTAATCCTCAAGCACACTGAATTTAAGAAAGACGAAGTGTTGATGTCTGCCTTTAGTGAAGGAGGAATCTCTAAAGTGGAAAATCCGGACGATCTATACTCAGCAGTACTTGCTTCCAATATCGTAGGCAACAATGGCTTGGGAGACTTTAGTCAAATTGATTTGCAGAAAGCCTTAACAGGGAAGATCGCACAGGTAAATCCTTATATCAGTGAATTTGAAGAAGGATTAAACGGAAGCTCTTCTGTAGCAGACTTTGAGACCATGCTGCAATTGGTTTATCTTCACTTTACAGCCGTCCGTAAAGATGACAACAGCCATCAGGCTTTTTTGAATATGCTGAAAACCAGTTTTGCCAATGCATCGAAAGATCCGCGTCAGGCATTTTCCGACTCCATCACCCAGGTACTTAGCGGACATCATCCACGTGCGATCTCTCTGAAATTGGAAACAATCGAAAAGATCGATCAGGATAAAGCCTTGTCGATATTCAGGGAGCGCTTCGCTATTCCCGCCGACTTCACCTTCGTATTCGTTGGAAACATTGATCCGAAGAATCCGGAAGTACGCCAGGCCATCAGTACTTATCTGGGAGGACTACCCTCTGAACAAATCACCGAAAAATACACAGACCATATGGTTCGTTCGCCTAAAGGAAACGTGAAGAACTATTTCACCAAAGAAATGGAAGTAAAGAAAGCCTCCAACCTTATTTATTATAAAGGAGACCTGCCCTATAGTCTGCAAAACAGTGTAACGATTAAAGCAATTGAGAATTTACTTTTCGACCGTTACATGGAAAGCATCCGTGAGAAAGAAGGCGGCTCGTATGGTGTCGGTGTTCGCGCATCTGTAGGAAATACGCCTGTTGAAGAAGCCTCCATTCTGATGCAGTTCGATACCGATCCGGAAAAACAAACCCGCCTGATGGCTATTATCCATCAGGAAGTAGACGACCTTGTAGCCAATGGTCCGGCTCCGGAGGCTGTAAAGAAGATACAGGAGAATATGTTGAAAAAATATGACGAAAGTCTTCGTGAAAATAGCTGGTGGAGAAGCATCATAAAAGCATACTACGAAGATGATATCAATAATTTGAAAGATTATAAAGACGCAGTCAATGCATTAACCCCGGCTTTGATACAGGAAACATTAAAGAAACTAACCGATCAGAAAAACGTGATCGAAGTGGTTATGACTCCGGCTGCCTGATCACGCCGTATTTAGTGTATCCATTCCGTGTAGTACGGCAGGGCAACCCACGACACAGGGCAAACGTACTACACCGAATGGATACGCTCATGTTCGCAAGGCGTGCCCAATCTATCTGATTGATCCGAAGGATGTAAAGACACAGCGTACAGCTATTCATTTCATTAAAGCAACCGCCTCAAAGGGCGTAAAACAATTAACGGAATTGCTAAAGCAAATAAAATAAAGCATGAACTGGACACAACTTATCTCCGACAAACGCTTCGGCATGGAGGAGTATCACGATAAACGTCATCACGAACGTACCGATTTCCAACGGGATTATGACCGGCTGATTTTCTCATCCCCTTTTCGCCGTTTGCAAAACAAAACACAGGTCTTTCCGCTTCCCGGAAGTATATTTGTGCATAACCGGCTTACACATAGCTTGGAAGTGTCTTGTGTGGGACGTTCGCTGGGGAATAATGTAGGGCGGGCTTTGAGTCGTAAATACGGTTCAGACACCGCCAATTTCGGAGAATTTGGCGCGATCGTTTCCGCCGCCTGTCTGGCGCATGACATGGGTAATCCTC
The DNA here is from genome assembly GCA_036781995.1 of Massilibacteroides sp. GTDB lineage: Bacteria > Bacteroidota > Bacteroidia > Bacteroidales > Tannerellaceae > Massilibacteroides. The sequence goes on from DAIPZX010000030.1 coordinate 6,679, forward strand.
CCTTCGGACATTCGGGCGAACGGGCAATATCGGCTTATTTCTCAGAAGGTAAAGGGGTGAAATACGAGCAGCAGGTACGCGAAGAAGGCGGACGCTGGGAAGACTTCGTTCACTTCGAAGGGAATGCCAATGCCATGCGTTTGTTAACCCATCAGTTTATCGGGCGTAGAAAAGGAGGATTTGCCCTTACTTATAGCACATTAGCCGCTATCGTAAAATATCCCTATCCCTCAACCCAATCAATAAAAAAGAATAAGTTCGGTTTTTTTCAATCGGAAGAAGAAAGCTACAAACGTATTGCGGAAGAACTGGGCATTCTGAAGCCGGACGATGAAAAGAGTCGTTACGCACGTCATCCGTTAGTCTATTTAGTCGAAGCGGCAGATGATATTTGCTATCAGATTATGGATATCGAAGATGCACACAAGCTACATATCCTGAGCAGTGAAGAGGCGATTGAGCTATTACTCGGATTCTTTACCGGAGAGAAGCTCGCCCACATCACACGAATTATGCGTATGGTAGATGATGTGAACGAACAACTGGCTTACCTCCGCTCCTCTATTATAGGGTTATTGGTTGATGAATGTTCGCGTGTGTTTATAGAAAATGAAGATGCCTTTCTGAGCGGCACATTTGACGGTCCGCTGATCAAACAGATCGAACCGCAATCCAATCAGGCCTACGAAAACTGTTCGACGATGGCTTACAGGAAGATCTACAAAGCGAAAGAAGTATTGGATATAGAATTGGCCGGTTATCATATCTTTAGTTACCTGATCGACAGTCTGACCGAAGCTGTCATGAATCAGGAGCATGCGTATAGCCAATTATTGTTGCAACGCATCCCGGATCAGTACGACACCAATATGCCTGCTACCTATGGAAAGATTCAATGTGTATTGGATTATATTTCAGGAATGACGGATGTATATGCCCTCGACCTCTATCGCAAAATAACCGGGATGGGACTTCCTGCCGTCTGATCAATATTCCTCGCGATACTTGCTTTCTTCTTTATCTTTCAGAATACTGAGATAGCTCTTGTATCGCGATTCGGCTATTTTCTTTTCGCGGACAGCTTCTATGACAACACAACCCGGCTCATGCCTGTGCGTACAGTTGCTAAAACGACAGCCTGCCGCAATACGGAATATCTCAGGGAAATAATGAGAGATCTCAGCATCTTCCATTTCAATCGTGCCAAACCCTTTAATGCCCGGCGTGTCGATAATATATCCACCTTCGGGCAGTTCGATCATTTCTGAGAAAGTGGTGGTATGCATCCCCTTGTTATGGTATTCGGAGATATTGCCTGTTTTCAGATTCAGGTCGGGCAGAATTCGGTTGATAATAGTTGATTTGCCCACACCCGAATGCCCGGAAAGCAAAGAAATTTTTCCTTTCAGAAGTTCTTTAAAATCTCCTATCCCCTCCTCGGTAAGCGCGCATATCTTATCACAATGATAGCCAATAGCGGTATATGTTTCAATCAAAGACTCCATCACGCCTATATCTTGCGCATGATAACGATCTATTTTATTAAATACAATTTTCACAGGAACGGAGTAAGCCTCTGCCGTAGCCAGGAAGCGATCAATAAAGATGGTGGTAGTAATAGGATAGTTGACCGTTACAATCAGGATAGCCTGATCTAAATTGGCGGCAATGATATGCGCTTGTTTGGAAAGGTTGGAAGCCCGGCGGATAATGTAGTTTTTCCGGCTTTCTATTTCTGTAATGAAAGCTGTTCCTTCGTTGTTAATATCAATTGTTACACGATCTCCTACTGCAATAGGATTAGTCGTACGTATATTTTTCAGGCGAAAATTTCCTTTTATCTTGGACTCAATATCGCGCCCGTCTTCTGTGCGGACGGTATACCAGCTACCGGTGTTCTTTATGACTAATCCTTCCATTTACCTTGCTATAAATACAATCGAGACGCACGGTCGTGCGCCTCGATTGTATCAACTATACAGTCATTATTTCTTTTTCTTTGGCAGCATACAGTTCGTCTACTTTTTTGACAAACTTATCATGTACTTTCTGCACTTCTGCTTCGGCATCTTTTGCTACATCTTCCGCAACACCTTCTTTTACGCTTTTTTTGATTGCTTCAATAGCGTCTCTGCGTGCGTTACGAACACTTATTTTCGCGTTTTCAGCCTCTTGCTTGGATTGTTTTGCCAAAGCCCGACGGCGTTCTTCGGTCAGAGGAGGGATACCCAAACGAATCACTTCGCCGTTATTCTCAGGCGTAATACCCACATCGGAATCCATTATCGCTTTTTCTATATCACGAATCAGGTTTTTCTCCCAGGGAGTAACGATGATCGTTTTTGCATCAGGGGTCGTAACTGTCGCTACGTTTGTCAAAGGAGCCGGGCTACCATAATACGGCACCTTAATACCATCAAGAATTTTCGGATTAGCCTTTCCCGCGCGAATGCGAGCCAACTGTTCGTCAAGAAATTCTATCGCAGATGACATTTTTTCTTCTGCAGCCTTTACTTTTTGTTTCGTATCCATCATGATTGATCGTATTTTGTTTTCACACTTCCATTTGTTTAACAAAAGTAATAAAGTTTTCGAACCTGACAACATATAGTCTATACACACATCTATTTAGCACTGAACCAGGCGCAAACACAAAGTTTACTCAATCAGGAGAAACAAAAGAGTGTTCTGTTTTGAAATATAACAATTTAATGTATTTTTGTCTCCTAAACTGATAGACTATAAAGTAAATACAAAGAAAAAGAAACAAATAACAACATGGGACAAAATAAAATTATCGGAGAGAAGATCAAGAATATCCGCGAGTCGCAACAGTTGAGCATAGAAGAGGTGGCAGAACGTTCAGGGGTGGATAGGGAACAAATTCAACGAATTGAATCCAACAAAGATTTTCCATCGTTGGCTCCGCTTATCAAAATAGCTCGCGTATTAGGCGTTCGTCTGGGAACCTTTCTCGATGATCAAACGGAATTAGGCCCCGTAATTTCCCGCAAAAAAGAATTCGGTAGTGCTGACGGGATTAGTTTTTCGAATAATGCGAAACAAAGCCGGAGACATATGTCTTATCAATCCCTTTCACAAGACAAATCGGGTCGGCATATGGAGCCGTTCCTCATTGACATTGAGCCGTCCACAGGCGCCGATTTTATCACATCAACCCACGAAGGCGAAGAGTTTATCTACGTATTGAGCGGTATAATCGAGATTAACTACGGCAAGAACACCTATATTCTCGAAGAAGGAGACAGTATTTATTATGATTCGATTGTAGCCCATCATGTTCATGCTGCGAATGGCGGCACAGCCCGCATTTTGGGTATCATTTATACCCCTTATTGAGAAAGAACAATGGAATTACAAAACAAAACAATCGGAGAATGGATCGAACACTGGGCTAAGCTCACGCCGGACAAGGAAAGTATTGTCTATTCAGACAGAGATTTGCGGTTTACCTGGGAAACGCTAAACGAACGGGTAGACAAAATGGCTAAGGGTTTATTAGCTATCGGCGTGAAGAAAGGTACGCATGTAGGCATATGGGCAACCAACGTACCCGACTGGCTTACATTTCTTTATGCCGGAGCAAAAGTCGGCGCCATACTGGTTACCGTCAATACCAACTATAAGCAACACGAATTAGAATTTCTTGCGGAAGACGCAGACATACATACACTCTGCATCACAGAAGGAGTTTTTGACAGCAACTATGTAGACATGGTTTACACCATGCTGCCGGAATTAAAAACAAGCCAGCGCGGTTTTCTCAAAAGCAAACGCTTCCCTCAAATGAAGAATGTGGTTTATATCGGACAGGAAAAATTCAGGGGTATGTATACTACTCCGGAAATCCTTCTTCTCGGAGAAAACATAGACGATTCCGTTCTTCAGGAAGCAAAAAACAAGGTTACCTGTCAGGACGTCGTTAATATGCAATATACCTCCGGAACAACCGGATTCCCCAAGGGTGTTATGCTGACACATCACAATATCACGAACAACGGCTACTTCACGGGCGAAGGAATGGGCGTAACGGCAGACGATAAACTCTGCTGCTGTGTACCGCTGTTTCATTGTTTTGGTGTTGTGTTGGCCACCATGAGCAGCCTCACCCATGGTTCTACCCAAGTAATGGTGGAACGTTTTAATCCGCTTGTAGTACTTGCCTCCATCCACAAGGAGAGATGTACGATGCTACACGGTGTCCCCACCATGTTTATCGCAGAAATGAACCATCCCATGTTCGATATGTTCGATCTCACTTCGCTTCGCACCGGCATCATGGCAGGAGCCCTTTGCCCCATAGAATTAATGCGGGCGGTGACGGAGAAAATGCACGTGACACATATCACCAGCGTATACGGACTGACCGAAAGTTCGCCGGGCATGACACATACAGTGTTAAGCGATTCATTCGAAAACAGATGTACAACAGTAGGCAAAGAATATCCGTTTACGGAGGTTAAGATATTAAATCCGGAAACCGGAGAAGAATGTGCCGTTGGCGAACAAGGCGAAGTATGCTGTCGCGGCTATTTAGTCATGAAAGGGTATTACAAGAACCCGCAAGCCACTGCCGAAGTCATAGACAAGAACGGCTGGCTGCATAGCGGAGATCTGGGCATTAAGGACGAAAACGGCTATTATCGTATTACCGGCCGTATTAAAGATATGATTATTCGCGGAGGAGAAAACATCTACCCTCGTGAAATAGAAGAATTTCTTTACCACTTGAAAGGCGTAAAAGACGTACAAGTTGCTGCTGTTCCTTCCAAAAAATATGGCGAAGAAGTAGGCGCATTTATCATCTGCCACGAAGGAGTTTCGCTGACCGAGGAAGATGTACGCGATTTTTGCAGAGGCAAGATATCCCGTTACAAAATCCCTAAATACATTTTCTTTGTTGAAACCTTCCCCATGACCGGAAGCGGTAAAATACAGAAATACAAATTAAAGGAACTCTCGCTCGAATTACTCAAAAAACAAAATATTGAGCCTCAATAAGAAACCCTCCCAGGGCAAACGCATTTAAAATAACATCTAAAATAGCATCGTCTTTGCGAACAATAGTGAAGCAATCCAGTTTACGCCCCCTCTGGATTGCTTCGTCGCTTCGCTCCTCGCAATGACGAGACAATTTCAAATTTTATCCCATTTTTTTACATTTGAAAATCAATGTGTA
>DAIPZX010000031.1:0-11854 GCA_036781995.1 Massilibacteroides sp.
TAAAAACAAATAATTTATAGCAAATGTTATTGTTTGTCGGTTTTTATTTATAATATTTAACGCTATAAAATGTGTTTGTTATGAAAAAAGTTATAAATCGGCATTTTGTTTATACTATTATGTTATTTAGTCTCCTATCATTAAGTTGCGACAGAGATGATTTTCCATATGATATTTATACTATGCCAGACTACATTCCTATTTTGGAAAGTATGAATATGCCACGTCCGAGAGGATCGTATAATTATCCGATAATCCCGGATATGGAAAGTTGGAAAGAGTTTCAAAGTAGACAGGAAAAAGAAGATGCGTGTCAGGTTCCTTTTAAAATTCTGAAAAAACAATCGACGCAAGCTGTTATTCAGGCACTTTGGGAGTACCCTTTAGTATATGATTTTTTTGCATGGAATTCGTATCAAAAGGGTTATGAATTCGTTCATTCACCTCTTAATGCTTATCAGGAATTACTGAAAAGGTCGGATGCTGCTGCATGTTTTTTAGATCGGTATATGTTAGTGTCGGAAATGCAAAAAGGATATGCTGTGGCGCATCATATTTTAGAAATGCACTTGGCTCAGGAGCACTTTATCAATCAATTGAGTTCTGATGACAGGAGAAAGGTGGTAGATAGATGTTTGAAAATCATGAGATTAAGAAGGATGAATCCAGATTACTATGACTTTCCTATTGAACTTAATATTTCATATTATTTAATTGGACGTATTATGAAATATGATAATTATTCTCCATTTTTTGATATTATTTCAGTTCACCCTGAATGGACGGTTTTTTTCGATAATAATAATTCATATGTTATTACTGACGAGAAAATTGACATTTTTAGAGATGGCATTATTGAAATCGCCAATAATTATATAAATAGTTAATCTAATTTTTTAAGCATGGTTTGAGAGAATGACAACCCCATTGTTATTATTGCACAGCCTAAGAAGTGAAAGCCTAAAACAACTTTGAAGTTGTTTTTTTACAAAAAATCTTCCCTTATCGGATTAAAACTGTCAATTAATTTAGCTGTTGATGTAAGTAGCTGTATGGCATGTTTCTTTCCTGAGGCAACGGCAAACAGGTCTCCGGCTTTGAGCTGTACGGGTTCTTCTCCTTCTTCCAGATAGAAGATTTCTCCCTCTGCGATATAACAGATTTGCTCATGTGGATGACTGTGGTATGGTTCCGGTGCCGCCATGGGGCCACCGGAAAATTCCACAATGACAGTCATCAGGTTATTTGTATGGATCAACCTTCTTTTAAGCGTTGGGCTAAGCCGGGTAGCTTCAGTTTTATCGTATTTCAGGATATGCATGGCCGTATAAAAAATAGTTGTCGCCTTTTTAAATTCGCTCTAATGTTGCAATAAGATATTTCCAGACTCTTTCTACGGAAGAGATGCTTACACGTTCGTCCGGCGAGTGCGGGAATTGTAAATCGGGACCAATTGAAATCATATCCATATCCGGATAAGCTCCTTGTATGATTCCGCATTCCAAGCCGGCATGCATTACCTTTACGGATGGTTCTTTGCCGTAAAGCGCTTTGTAAGTATCTTTCATTACATTGAGTATCGGAGAATTGATGTTGGGTTGCCAACCATTATATCCTCCTGTTTCTTCTACTTTAGCTCCCGCCAATGCAAATACGCTTTCCAGACTGGAGCATACGGACTGCTTCTTAGTTTCGGATGAGCTGCGCACCAATAGTTTGACATCTACCTGCTCATTGCCAATCTTTACCAAGGCCAGGTTGGAGGAAGATTCTACCGTTCCGGGAAAATCGGTTAACATACTTATAACGCCATTCTGACAGGCTTCGATAGCGTTGATCAGGTCGTCTTGTATTTCTTCGGGGATGAGTGAATCGGGAAGCGGTTCTTCTGTTGCTGTGAAAGAAATTTTATCTTCGATACCGGCATATTCTTGCTGATACATTTCCTGATAATCCGCCACAAGCTCCCAAAGTGCTTCGGCGTTATCGCCCGGAATGGTTAGGATGGCGAATGCTTCACGAGGAATCGCATTACGTAATGAGCCTCCTTCTACCGAGGCTAAGCGCGCGCCATAATCACATACGGCTTCTTTCAGAAAACGGAACATTAATTTGTTTGCGTTTGCCCTGCCTAAATGGATGTCTACGCCGGAATGCCCGCCTTTCAGTCCTGTCAGGCTTAACTTGACTGCTACATCGCCTTCGGGCACATAAGTGTCATTTTTGAATTGGAGGGAGACGTTTATATCCGCGCCTCCGGCACAACCTACGAATAGTTCGCCTTCTTCTTCCGAGTCGCAGTTAATCAGAATTTTTCCTTGCAGGAATCCGGGTTTTAATCCGAAAGCGCCATCCATGCCTACTTCTTCATCTATGGTGAAAAGCGCTTCTACCGGACCATGTTTCAAGTTTGTATCCGAAAGAACAGCCATGGCCAAAGCCGCGCCTATTCCGTTATCCGCTCCCAATGTTGTGTCTCTTGCTGTTACCCAGTCGCCATCAATATAAGCATCGATCGGATCTTTTTCAAAATCATGTGCAACGTGTGCGTTTTTTTGCGGCACCATGTCTAAATGAGATTGCAGGGTGACGGTCGGGCGTTCTTCATATCCGGGCGTTGCCGGTTTACGGATTACGACATTTCCCACCTCATCCTGTAGGGTTTCTAATCCCAGGTTTTTTCCGAAATTAATGACATAAGCAGTTACTGCTTCCATTTTCCCTGTAGGACGGGGAATTTGTGTGAGATCGTGGAAATAACCCCAGACATGCTTCGGAGAAAGATTCCTAAGTTCTGCTGACATAGCGTTAAGATTTAAATTTATAATATAGCCTGCCTGAATAAAAAATGCAACTTATCCCTGCAAAAGGTATTCAGGTTTGATCATATTCCTGTTGTTTCGGTAGTGGGCTTGTATTCTTTATTAATGATGGGTAATGCTATCACACCGAATAAACCGCATAACCCTGTCCACACGGTTTGAACCGTATGTACGACTAATGCAAAAGCCGCGGCGTCTGTTTCTTTTACCCCGAACAAAACCAAGGTGGCTATCACCATGAAGTGCCAGGGACCTATTCCTCCCTGAACAGGGACGGCAACACCGATACTACTCATCGTAAATGCAATCAATCCTACCCCTACGCCAAGGTCACGGGTGAAGTCGAATGCATAGAACGTGATGTAAAAATAACAAAAATATCCAACCCAAATCAAAAAGGTTTGTAATAAAAACAAACCTTTTTGCTTCATCAGCCAAATGCTTTTGACGCCTGCCCAGATATTTTTAAACATTTCCTTCGCCTTTTTTACTAAAGAGACGTTCTTCATATAGGTAAAAATGAACCAGACAACAACGGCGATCATGAAGATAATTACATAAAGCCAGATTGAATTGAACATAGCCTGAAAGCCATCGAATAAAGCCGGATTACGCGCCAGAAAGTGCGAAAAGAAACTGAAGTTAAAGATGAAAATAAATAGTGTGATTAGTCCAACCATGATGGAATCGCTGATTCGGTCAACAAATAAAGTGCCAAGCAGTTTTGAAAAAGAAATCTTTTCGTAACGGGTGATTATGCCGCATCGCCAGACTTCTCCTACGCGGGGCAGAACAAGATTCAACGCGTAATTTCCTAATACGGCATAGATGATGTTTTTTATTTTGAAACGTTCTCCCAAAGAACCGATCAACAGACCCCAGCGATACGAACGAATGATGTTTGCCCCAAGACCAAACAATAAGGAAAAAAGGATGATATCGTATCTGACGCCTTTCTTTATTACCTGAACGATCTCCCGAAAGTCCATTTCTCTATACAAATACCAAAGGAGTAAACAGCCGAAAGCTAAAGGAATAAAGACCTTTATGATTGTTCGCAGAATGCTTTTAAAACCCATATACAGTAAGGATACTAATTTTTTATTGTACTTTTGTGCTCCGGCAAAGATAAACATTATAATTAAAAACGAACAGATTACAATACACGAAGTGGATGAGAGTAGTAAAACCGAAGAAAGCTTTAGGGCAGCATTTTTTAAAAGATATGCAGGTCGCGCAGCGTATAGCCGGAACGGTATCCGATTATATGCATCTCCCTATATTGGAAGTCGGACCGGGTATGGGAGTGCTTACGCGTTTCCTGCTGGATGCCGGACATCATTTGTCTGTTGTTGAAATAGACTCCGAATCTGTCGTTTATCTGAAAGAGCATTTCCCCGAATTAAGTGAAAAAATTATAGAAGGAGACTTTCTTAAACTTGATTTAGACCAACTTTTCTCTTCTCAATTTTGTGTGATAGGTAACTATCCCTATAATATATCCACACAAATATTTTTTAAAATATTAGAATATAAAGATCAAATACCCTGTTGCTCCGGAATGTTGCAAAAAGAAGTGGCGGAACGTCTTGCCTCGCCTCCCGGAAGTAAAGCGTATGGAATTCTGAGTGTCTTACTTCAAGCATGGTATAACGTTGAATACCTTTTCACGGTGAGTGAAACTGTATTCGACCCTCCGCCGAAGGTCAAGAGCGGAGTGATTCGAGTCACCCGCAATGGACGGACATCTCTTGGATGCGACGAGAAGCTTTTTAAAACAGTCGTCAAAACCACGTTCAATCAACGCCGCAAAACGCTGCGCAATTCGATTAAGCCTATACTTGGCAAAGAATGTCCGGACTATCATTTACCTTTATTCGACAAACGCCCCGAACAGCTTTCGGTAGAACAGTTTGTTGAACTTACAGAGATAGTAGATCGTAATCTGAGAACCAGCCCGGAATCGCAGACTCCGGCATAAAGCCAGACTCACATGATTGAATTGACAAAAGAATACATCGATAAGTTTCGCAACATTATCGATCAGAAAAATGAGATACTTGCAAAAGATTTGTTGCAGGAACTCCACCCGGCGGATATTGCCGAATTATACAAAGAAGTAGATCTGCAGGAAGCCATATTCCTCTATTTACTGCTTGATGGAGAAAAAGCCGCTGATGTATTGATGGAACTTGATGACGACGAACGTCATAAGCTTCTGAAAGAACTCCCCAATGAAGTTATCGCCAAACAGTTTGTCGATAATATGGAGACCGATGACGCCGTAGATTTGATGCGCGAGTTGGATGAAGAGCGGCAGGAAGAAATCCTTTCCCATATTCAAGACGTAGAGCAAGCCGGCGATATCGTTGACCTGTTGAAATACGATGAAGATTCTGCCGGGGGGTTGATGGGGACGGAAATGATCGTTGTAAACGAAAATTGGAGTATGCCCCGTTGTATTGATGAAATGCGCTTGCAGGCAGAAGAAGTAGATGAGATATACTATGTTTATGTTGTTGATGATGATGAACGCCTGAAAGGGGTTCTGCCGCTGAAGAAATTAATAACTAATCCTTCGGTTTCTAAAATTAAGCATGTGATGAAGAAGGAACCGATCGTTGTGCATGTGGATGACGAGGTGGAAGAAGTTGTTACTGCGATTGAGAAATATAACTTGGTGGCGCTGCCCGTTATCGATAGTATCGGACGTCTTGTTGGCCGGATCACGATTGATGACGTGATGGATGAAGTGCGTGAACAACATGAACGTGAGTATCAATTGGCTTCCGGTATCTCGAAAGACGTGGAAACCTCGGATAATGTGTTTTTGCAAACAGCGGCACGCCTGCCCTGGCTTCTGATCGGAGTGATTGGCGGGTTGAGTAATTCCGTTATTCTGGGCGGATTTGAAGCCGGTTTTGCTTCTAATCCTAAAATGGCTTTATTTATACCTCTTATTGGAGGAACGGGCGGAAACGTCGGCATACAATCTTCGGCGATTGTTGTACAAGGGTTGGCAAACAATACCTTGAAACCGGAGAATATTATGAATCAACTGGGAAAGGAATTGGTGGTTTCGCTGATTAATGCCAGTATTATCAGTTTAGTTGTGTTTAGCTATAACTTTTTCAGGCTTGGAGATAGTGGTATAACGGCATCAGTGTCTCTTAGTTTGTTTGCTGTCGTTCTGTTTGCCAGTATATTCGGAACACTTGTTCCTATCACGCTTTCGAAACTTAAAATTGATCCGGCGTTGGCAACAGGACCGTTTATTACAATTACGAATGACATTATAGGGATGATGATATATATGTTCGTTTCTTCTGCACTTACCTGATTCAATAAAATAGGAAATAAATAAAAAAACAGAGACATATAATTTACGTCTCTGTTTTTTTATATCCATTCTTCGCTTATAACAGATTTCCAATCTTTACGCCCACGAAAACTGTACGGGGCAAGCCCGGACCATATACGTAAGACGGATCACGGTCTATACCCTTATCAAAATCACTTTGGAAAGAATTGAATGCATTCTTTACACCTCCGTACCATTGCATAGTAACACCTTTACCAACGGGCATATTGTAGTGAAGTTTGATCCCGGCATCAAAGAACGCTTCTGATTTGCGAAGTTCTCCGGCGTCGCGTATTTCCCCTTCCGGAAGTTCTGCACCGAAATAGGGGACAAGCATTTTGCCTGTATAGTTTCCGGTTACAGATAGTCCGAACTTCGGAGAAAAAGCCCAGTCGGCGGTGAAGAAACCATAGGTGTCTGGTGTGCGGAAGAAATTCTTCTCATTGAAATTCTCGTCTCCCTCTTTGTATTTGCTGGACTGGGCGGTAAACCCGAGGTTGAAAAATAGTTCTTGTGTGGGATAGAGCTTTAATTCCAGGTTGATTCCTTTAACAGTTGCACCGTTTTTGGAATTGACGCGGGTATAGATAACGGTTCCCTGCTCATCCGGTTCGCCTATTTCGTTGCGGAACGGGTTGTGTAATGTGGTATAGAAACCTTCCACAAGAATTCCCGTATTCATCGTTCCGATTGTTTTGTTAAAGTCGAAAGATGCGGTATAACTGGTGCTGTTTTCCCGTTTCAGATCGGCTGCATTTTGATTAATCACCTGGCGTGAACCGGATGTTTCGATGTGCAGGTCTTCGTCAAATATCTGTGGCGCGCGATAGCCTCTCGATATACCGATACGGGTTTGCAGATACGGGGTCAGGTCATACATGATGTTCGCTCTGGGGATAAGCACATTTCCTGATTTATCATTATCTTTTGTCTGTTTATTGTTGATAGAATAATGTTCGATGCGTGCTCCTGCAAGAAATTTGGCGCGTCCGTATTTGATTTCATATTGTACGAATGCACCGGTAGTCTGCAAGGATTGATCCGAAACGATTCTGTTTGGTACATGTGGAACAGAGACAATCTTTCCGTCTACGATTTCAGCATTTTCGTAATCTGCATAACCCAGTTTTTTATCTTTCAGAAAAGAACCTGTATGCTCAACTCCTCCAACTAAAGACGAGATACCTAAGGTTGCTTTATACTGCGCCCCGAGATTATATGTCTTGTCTTTTGTATTACCGTAGCTGCTCAGTGATTGATTGGCTCCGTAATAAGAATCCCGATCCAGATATTGACCTGAAGCAAAAACGGAAAGCAAATCACTTTCACGCAGATATTGCTCAAAGGTAAGGTCTCCTACCAGCATATCGTGTTTCACAGCCTCAGCTACATCGCGTTCGTGTAAAGGATAATCCTGCATATTCCCTCCGTCACGGCTCTCTCGGATATTGAAAAAGTTGAGGCTGATTTTGTTTTTGTATGATGGTCGATGGAATAGGCGAGTACCAATTACGGTATTTTTCATAGGTGCGATTTCGGAAAATCCATCGCCATTCTGGTCATACATTTTGCGATCACGCATATTGCCGAATACGGCAATTCCGGTTCTGTGATCGTCTGTTACCAGCGAAGCATTAAATGATGCGTTATGATCTGCCGTAGGACCGTTGGACTCTTTTACGCCGGTGCCGATCAGAGAAGTGTTATAACCTGCCTCGAATGAATTGACCGTAGGGTCCTTTAAAATAAGGTTTACTGTTCCGGCAATAGCATTCGAACCATAAAGAACAGAACCGCCTCCGCGTACCACTTCAATTCGGTCGAGCATATTAGCCGGAAGCAACTCCAGTCCGTAAACACCTGCAAGTCCGCTGAAAACAGGACGGCTGTTGATTAATATCTGTGAATACGGACCTTCCAACCCATTCATGCGGATCTGCGAGAACCCACAATTCTGGCAATCGTTTTCATAGCGTAGACCGGTGCAATAATTCAGTCCTTCTCCAAGCACGGTTGCTTGTGTGGTAGACAGGCTTTTTGCGTTAAGTGTATTTACAATTACAGGAGTTTCCATGCGTTTTTGAACCGTACGACCTGCTGTTACGACTACCTCATTCAGATTTAGTGCATCTTCCTCCAGGATGAATTCCAGTTCGATACTCTTATTCTTCTTGATTTCGACTATTTGTTCGTGGGGAACATAGCCCAAGCTTGTCGCGATGATGGTGAATTTGCCTTCCGGCAGATTTTTCAAGGCGAAATGCCCTGTTGCATCGGTTGTGGTTCCTATTGTTGTATTCTTGAGAACGACATTGATAAAGGAGAGATGTTCTCCGCTCTTTTTGTCAATAACATGACCGAATACGTTTGCATCTGTTGGATCAGCAGAAGGCTTTTCGTGTGCTCTTGCGATTGTGAAACAAAGCAGAAAACTCAGTATAAAAATATAATATTTCATTTCGTTTGTGATTGAAGTCATAGAACAAACCTACCCACCCGGGCATAGTAAGTACTGGTAAATAAATGAGGTTACTATTCAACCATTCTGCTTGACAAGAATTCTCAGCCCTATACTCTTTTTGGGAAAAGACTATACCCTTCTGAATCCGGTTGGGAGTTTTTGGCTGAATAGTTACATAAATGATTGTTGTTGAAATGGACTATAAAGCCGGTGAAAAAGGAGGAGAGCGCAGATTGAAAAGCTCTTTGAAAGCTCCTAATAGTTTGCTGTTGATCAGGTCTGTGATTATCTCCCGAAAGAAAATAATAAATAATGATATAGACGTAGCGACAGCAATAGTCGCCGGAGCAAGTAAATGTAATAATCCTGCGATCAGAATGGTTTCCGCCTGCGTGTGCGTGTGATTACTCTCTCCGTTAGCGCCCTTCTTGTAGGGGTGGGAGTGAACCACGGTGGATTGGTCGTGTGTGTGGGCATAAGAAAAAAGTGTTATCCCGGAATAATAGAATGAGAACAGCATCAGAAGAGCTATCCCAGATATCATTCTTATCCGATTAAACCTGTCCATTTTCATTTGCTATTTTATAATCCTTACGAGTTCAGCCTCTTCGAGGATGTACATGAGTTGATCGTTGGGCTGCATGTTTAGCACAAAACGTCCTTTTAGTTCGATGTATTTGTCTGCTTGTATTCGTTTGAAACCTTTATGTCCTTTTTTGACAAGAATTTCCATCACTGTTTCGATTCCGCCTATACTACAGAAAAAGCATGTGGCGGAAGGCGTCTCCGATAAGGCGAAATATTTCCCTTCGGCATCAATCGGAATGTAAAATCCTTGTATAGTAATTTCCTTTTTATCCAGTTCCTTAATAGCGGGACTATGCTGAGGAATATCGTAATAAAACTCATTCACCGGATCATAGGCGCTTTTCCATCTGATCTTGGCAAGATCTTCCCAGGTCACCGGCTGTTGTGCCGAGACTATAGATGTGATGAGAAGCAAGAATAGGAAGAAAAGATTTTTCATTCACTTAATGTCTTTGATATATCCGTTCTCATGGCCTTTATCGCAGGTATCAGAGCTGATAAAAGTCCGATAACGAGCGACAAAGATAATAAATATACATCCCATACGCTTATCCATTGGCTTAAATCATAGTGGAAATTATTTTCCGCATAGCCGGAGAGTAGGCACATACCCATTCGGCTAACTAAAAAACCTGCTGCATAACCGATAACTGCAAATGCCAAACCTTCGATTAATACCATAGAAAATAACCTGAACCGGCTTCCTCCCATTACGCGCATCAGAGCAAGTTCGTATTTCCGTTCTTTCAAAGAATTGAGCAATGAAATAAAAATACTGAATGCCGAAATAAGAATAATGAAGCCCGCAATCAGATTGATTGCTTCAATGCCAACGCCAAGTAAAGAAAAAAGGCGGTTGATCTCCAATGCCGGAGAAGCCGCTTGCATACGGGTTGATTGGTTAATATGGCGGGGCAGGGTGATGGCTCCCATCGGGTTTTTGTAAGAAACAAGCAGCGATGTTATTTCCTGTTCTGCTTCGTGATCATGTTCGTGTTCGTGTTCTTCCGCCTCGGCATGTTCGTGGTGGCTATGTATTTCCCAAACGCTCTCTATACTTGTCAGCACCAATTGATCGAGTACTGTTCCGGATTCTGCGAGGATACCTGTTACCACGTATTGGTTATCTTCATGGCTATGACCTGCGCCTTCAATTAAACCGTGCACCCCTGAAAATGTATCGTTTAGTTTTAATCCGGTTTCGCGTGCAACTTTCGATCCTATTGTTGCCTCAAAGGCTTTTCCCCAAAGTGCGCCTTCGGCTAATTGTCCTCCGTAATGCGAGATGTACTCTTCCGTTGTCCCTACAATCCGGTAACCCCTGTAGTTGTCTCCGAGTGCTTGCGGAATGGCATTTTTGATTAATGGATGGGCAGCTAATGCCAGTGCTTCGGTGTATGAAATATTACCGGTGGGATAATCTACCTGATAAATGCCGGAAAGAATAAGTTGTAAAGGGCTTCCTTTGGCTCCTACTACCAGGTCTATGCCTTTGGCATTGCGCTCCAGTTGCTTTTCGAAACCATCCCGAAGCAATAGGAGTAAAGATATAATAGCGATACCCGAAGTAAAGAGAATTATATTAAGTGTCGAAGAGAGGGGTCTCGACCGGATCTGTTTAAATGCTAACCGGAATAAATTCATGGTTTTAGTGTGATAACATGATTGAAATGACTAAGTAATCGTTTGTCGTGGGTCACTATAATCAGGCTTGATCCGGTGACTTCCGCCTGTGATTGCAGCAAATTGAGTGATTCCTCGCAGTTCCGGTCGTCCAGACTGGAGGTTGGTTCATCAGCAAGAATAATGGTCGGCTTATTGATCACTGCCCGCGCAATGGAGAGACGTTGTAATTCCCCCTCACTCATCTGATTGATTGGCGAATTGCGTTTTTTCGACAAGTTGAGCCTGCTTAGAATGTACTCGATCTCTTCATGGGTGGTGTTGTGATGATTCAGGTAGGGGGCTAAACGTATATTCTCCACAACGGAAAGCGCTTGTATGAAGTGGGGCTTTTGAAACACAAAACCAATTTCTTTTCCTCTGTACTTATCCATCAAACTGCTGTGTAGGCGAGTTATGTCTGTCCCGTTGATCGTAATCGAACCGGAAGAAGGCTTTAATAGCCCGGCTAAGAGATGCAACAGTGTTGTTTTTCCACATCCGGAAGGTCCCATAATCAACAAATGCTCTCCCCTCTTACAGCTAATGTCCGGAAAAATAAATTTAACCGGATCACTATAAGCGAATGTGAGCCCTTGAGTTTTTAATATCTGTTCGGAATTAACCATATCTGATTACATTTCAATTACAAAGATAGAAAGTATTTGTTTATTTTTCTCTTATATTTGCCTGACAGACGCTAAGACATATAATACATATAAATAGAATAGCATGAAGAAAGCGCTTTTATTCTGTGCCTTGTTTGTCCTTGGCCATTTAGTTGCAGGGCAAAATGTCAGACTCCTGACAGACGATTTCGTGGAATTAACGGATGCCAAACCGCATGACAGTGAAACGGTCTGGAAACAACAACCATCAACTCCGCAGATAAGTTGGGGCAGTATTGATGTGCGCTACCCTAAACTGTCTGTTCCTCAGGTTTCCAAAAACTCTCGTTGG
>DAIPZX010000032.1:0-11784 GCA_036781995.1 Massilibacteroides sp.
TGCTCATTCCCCGCGAACGTGATGTGCAAAAGCATGAGGTAATTGTTGATAACGATGGTGTATTGGATAATGCTTCCATTTATACCGAGCAGAACGGAGAAAAAGCATGGACAACGGGAAGTGGTGTCGGTTTTGCACATAAAAGGCAAACGTACAGGGATGTTGACAATCCGTTTAAGGAAGGCACGTTCAGGCAAATAAATAGTATCCGGAAAGGAAAAGCAAGTACGGCGGAATGGATTCCGGATATACCGGAAAAAGGTGCTTATGCTGTTTATGTTTCCTATCAAACGGTTAGAAACAGTACGGAGGATGCGCTGTATACGGTCTTTCACGCAGGAGGCAGTTCGCAGTTTCGGGTAAACCAGCAGATGGGTGGGGGTACCTGGATTTATTTAGGTCATTTCTCTTTTGACCAAGGGCAGAATCCTTCCGGCAAAGTGGTGCTTTCTAATCTTTCAGCCAAAGCCGGCAGAATAATAACTGCTGATGGCGTAAAGGTGGGTGGAGGATTGGGTTCTATCGCCCGGCGTGTATCTGACGACAATCGGGTATTCGATGCCCCTTACGAAACAAGTGGTTATCCCCGTTTTACGGAGGCAGCCCGTTACTGGATGCAATGGGCGGGTGTGCCGGATAGTGTCTATTCGGACAGTCAGGGGGTGAATGATTATACGGATGATTATAAAGCACGTGGTAAGTGGGTGAATTATATTTCCGGAGGTTCTGCCGTCAATCCCGAACAATCCGGGCTGCATATTCCGATTGATCTGGCTTTTGCTTTTCATTCGGATGCCGGAACAACCTGGAATGATTCAATAATCGGTACCTTAGGTATTTTCTGTACTGCTTCGGAAGACGGAACTTTTCCGAACAGGGTGTCACGCTACGTGTCCCGTGATCTGAATGATCTGATACAATCTGCTATCGTGGATGATATCCGTGCTTTGTATGAACCGGAATGGAGTCGGAGAGGGATGTGGAATAAATCGTATTACGAAGCTCGTGAACCGAATGTGCCGACCATGTTGTTAGAACTGCTTTCGCATCAGAATTTTGCAGATATGCGTTACGGATTGGACCCGAGATTCCGGTTTGCCGTGAGTCGTTCTATTTATAAGGGTATGCTCCGGTTTATCGCGTCACAGTATAAGCAGGCGTATGTAGTCCAACCGCTGCCTGTTGATCAGCTGAGTTTGCGTTTTATCTCACAAAACGAGGTGGAATTGAAGTGGCAGGCTGTTGAAGACCGGTTGGAACCTACCGCTCAGGCGGAGCATTATATTGTCTACACCCGAATAGGGGATGGTGGTTTTGACAACGGGCAACTTGTGCAAGGCAATGTTTTTCGTGTCAATCAATCTCCGGGCATGGTCTATAGTTATAAAGTAACCGCCGTCAACCGGGGTGGTGAGAGTTTCCCTTCTGAGATACTTTCCGCCGGCAGGGTGTTGAATGAGAAAGGGCAAGTCCTTGTCGTCAATGCGTTTGACCGGATCAGCGCGCCCGCGGATTTTGCAACGGACAGTTTGGCGGGATTTCTGGATCAGGTGGATCATGGCGTTCCCTATCTGCAAGACATCAGCTATATAGGGCGTATGACGGAGTTTCGGAAGGCCATTCCCTGGATGGACGATGATGCCCCCGGGTTTGGCGCCAGTCGCGCGAATTACGAGACGATGGTGATTGCCGGAAATACATTTGATTATCCCGCCTTACACGGAGCTTCATTGATGAAAGCCGGATACTCGTTTGTTTCCTGTAGTGACGATGCCGTAGAGCAAGGACAGGTTCTGCTGAGCGATTATGCCATAGCAGACTGGATTCTGGGAAAAGAATGTAAAACAAAAATGGGACGGGGGAATATTCAGCCCCGCGAATTTGCCGTTTTTCCGCCCGAAACCAGAAAAGCGATAACGGACTATTGCCGGAATGGTGGGCATTTATTTGTTTCCGGTGCTTATGTCGGCACGGATCTGTGGGATAACGGTGAGGTGGATGAGGAAGGTATTGCCTTTGCAACACAGGTGTTAAAATATACATGGCGTACGAATCTGGCAGCGGTAACGGGTAGTTTCAAAAGTGTTGCCTCTCCGTTTGCGTCCTTTTCAGGAACCTATCATTGGTATAATGAATTGAATGAAGAATCATTTGTCGTTGAATCACCGGATGGAATAGAGCCGGCTTCTTCCGACGCGTTTACTATTTTCCGTTATGCTGAAAATAATCTGAGCGCCGGAGTGGCTTATAAAGGAGATTATAAGACTTGTATTCTGGGCATACCTTTTGAGTCGGTTAAAACGCAGGACGCACGCGATCAGTTGATGAGAGCCGTACTGACCTTTTTTGAAGAAGAATGACAACCTAAAGAATTAAAACAGGACAAACATGAAAAACAGTATTGATTGCTTTATCCCCTTGGCGGGAGAAGCGCAAATAAAACAAACGTTAGCAGGGCTGAAGGATTGCGAATCGGTGAATGCTATATATGTGCTGGCTTCCGAAGAAATGATTGAAAGTACGTATGCCGGTTATCCTGTTATTAAAATAGCTTCACTCCGTTCGACAGAGGCGGTGAAAGAAATAGCGGCCTGTTCAAAAGCAGCCTATACATTAATATATACCAAACAAACTAAATTGGAACTGGGGTATTTCGCGTTGGAGCGTATGGCGCGTATCGCGGAAGATTCCGGAGCGGGTCTGGTTTACGCGGATCATTACAAACTTTGTGGATGCGACCGGAAACAGGCGCCTGTGGCAGATTATCAGCAAGGTAGTTTGAGAGATGATTTTGATTTCGGCTCGGTGTTGCTCTATAAAACAGAGGCGCTGAAAAAGGCTGTTCAACGCATGGATGTGACTTATCAACACGCCGGACTCTACGACTTACGCCTGAAAGTAGCCGAAACAGATACAATAGTGCATATCAACGAATACCTGTACACCGAGATTGAAGAAGATCTGCGTAAGAGCGGCGAGAAGATGTTTGACTATGTGGATCCTAAAAACCGTGCCGTACAGCTTGAAATGGAACAAGCCTGTACTCAATATCTGAAAGTAGTAGGCGGTTATCTTGCCCCTCAATTCAAATCCATCGCTTTCGACTCCGGTAATTTTGAATACGAAGCGTCTGTGATTATTCCGGTAAGAAACAGGATACGCACGATTGAAGACGCGATCAATTCGGTTTTAAAGCAGAAAACAACATTCGCGTTCAACCTGATCGTGATAGATAATCATTCGACCGACGGAACAACGGAAGCCATCCGGAAATTCGCCGGTGACAGCCGTTTAGTGCATATCCTCCCTGAACGGACAGATCTCGGTATCGGCGGCTGTTGGAATATGGGTGTTCACCATGCGGCATGCGGTAAGTTTGCCGTGCAACTGGATAGTGACGACCTGTATAAGGACGAAGATACGCTACAAACGATGGTAGATGCTTTCTACGAACAAAACTGTGCGATGGTAGTCGGTACGTATGAGATGACCGACTTTGATCTGAACACCATTCCTCCGGGTATTATCGACCATAAGGAATGGACACCGGATAACGGACGGAATAACGCTCTACGCATCAATGGGCTCGGAGCACCAAGAGCTTTCTATACACCTGTGCTTCGTGCTATTAAAGTGCCGAACACAAGTTATGGCGAAGATTATGCGCTCGGTTTGGCTATTTCCCGGCAGTATCAGATTGGGCGTGTGTATGATGTCGTTTATCTTTGTCGCCGTTGGGATGATAATTCGGACGCGTCATTGGATATTGTAAAGCAAAATAATCATAATACATATAAAGACAGAATCCGTACTTGGGAATTGCAGGCACGAATCGCACTAAACCGGAAAGCAAAATGAAAGAAAGGATAGAGCACTTGTTTGACTCACAATTGCGTGACTGGGAAATGGCGGCAAAGAATTATGCGGCTTTACAAGAGGTGCGCGAAAAGACGTTTGTTATTTCCGGTAACACCATTCGGGTGCAGTTTAATCCTGCCCGGATTGTTTCTTCGGCGGCTAAAGTCGACGCGAAGTCTATTCAGGCAAGAGCTTGTTTCCTTTGTGCCGAAAATCGTCCGGTAGAGCAGACAGGAATTCCTTTTCCGGCAGGATACACCATCCTGATCAATCCGTTTCCGATATTCCCCCGGCATCTGACTATTCCTGCTGTCTCGCATACGCCGCAACGCATAGCCGGACGAATGCAGGATATGTTGGCTATGGCGGAAGCATTGACCGATTATGTTATTTTCTATAATGGTCCTCGCTGTGGAGCTTCCGCGCCGGATCATATCCACTTTCAGGCAGGTAATAAAGGCTTTCTGCCATTTGAAACAGCGTGGAGACAGCATTGTTTGTTACTTTCCGACGTAAAACAAGGAGCTATCCGGGAAATTAGCGATAACTTGCGAAGCGGTTGGATAATAGAAGGAAATGATAAACTTCATGTTTGTGGTTTATTTGAAAAAGTATATAATTTATTAGCTAAATCCCCGGCTGATGATGAACCGATGATGAATTTGCTCGCTTGGTTTGATGATGAGAAATGGACTGTTGTTGTGTTTCCGAGAAAGAAACATCGCCCGGCGTGTTTTTCTGCACAAGGAGAAGGGCAGTTGACTATCAGTCCGGCTTCGGTAGATTTAGGCGGGGTGTTTATCACGCCATTGGAAAAAGATTTCGACCGGTTCACAGCTGATGATATCTACGGAATCTTGCATGAGGTTTGCCTTGATCAAGCGAGCCTGAAAGATATAAATAACCGATTAAAAGAACGATTATGAACGAAAAACGACAGAGATCACCCTGGTTTTGGATTCCTTCGCTTTATTTTTCCGAAGGATTGCCGTATGTCGCCGTAATGACGATTGCTGTCATTATGTATAAACGCATGGGACTTGGTAATGCGGAGATTGCCTTGTACACCAGTTGGCTCTATCTTCCCTGGGTGATCAAACCTTTATGGAGCCCGTTTGTCGATCTGGCGAAAACCAAACGTTGGTGGATTGTGACCATGCAATCGCTTATTGCTGTCGGCTTTGCGGGTATCGCCTTCTTTATTCCCACGGACTATTATTTACAATTGACTTTGGCTTTCTTCTGGCTGCTTGCCTTTTCTTCTGCAACGCATGACATAGCAGCAGATGGATTCTATATGTTAGGGCTTAAGCAGGGAGAACAATCTTTCTTTGTCGGGATACGTAATACATTCTATCGCCTGGCAATGATCTTCGGTCAGGGCGTGTTGGTCGCTTTTGCCGGATTCATGGAGAAACGGGACGGAAATATTCCGCTTGCCTGGTCGATCACCTTCTTCCTGCTTGCCGGGATGTTTCTGGCTATGTCTTTATATCATAAGGCTGTTTTGCCAAAACCGGTGGAGGATATTTCGCGTGGACATTTATCCCCTGCGCAATTGCTTCGTGATTTTTGGACTACTTTTGTTTCGTTCTTTACGAAGAATGACATTGGTTTGATTCTCTTCTTTTTATTGACCTACCGCTTGGGAGAAGCGCAGTTACTGAAACTGAGTTCGCCGTTTATGCTTGATCCGGTTGCTGTAGGCGGACTTGGCTTAGATACCGCTACGGTGGGTTTGGCATACGGAACATTAGGCGTAGCAGCCTTACTGGCGGGTGGAATATTAGGTGGAGTTGTTATTTCACGTAACGGTTTCCGTACATGGATCATTCCTATGGCTATATTGTTGAATATAACAGATTTGTTCTATGTCTATCTGGCTACGTTCCAACCTGAAAGTATCCTCTTTATCACCTCTTGTATTGTCTTGGAACAGTTGGGATACGGCTTCGGCTTTACCGCCTACACCCTGTTTCTGATCAAAGTGGCCGATGGCGAGTTTAAAACGGCTCACTATGCGATCGGAACAGGTTTTATGGCGTTAGGCATGATGTTGCCGGGTATGATTGCGGGCTGGCTACAAGAGATGATGGGCTATACTGCGTTTTTCTGGTGGGTATGTATCTGTACCTTACCCGGAATATTCGCTGCCGTTTTAGTACGAAGAAAAATTGATCCTGAATTTGGTAAAAACAGGAAATGAATAAGACGGAGAAATATACAGCTTTTCTGAAGGAAATACGGACGTTTGTTCCTGCAGAACGTATCTATACGGATGAACTGCGTCGTTTAGCCTGGGGGACGGATGCAAGCTTCTATCGATTGATTCCTCAGGTGGTGATCCGTTCGGTCAATGAGCAAGAAGTTGCTTATCTGTTGGCTGCGGCAAATAGCTTGGGATTACCGGTTACCTTCCGTGCGGCAGGGACAAGCCTTTCCGGACAAACATTAAGTGATTCCATCTTGATAGTAGCCGGAAAGTACTGGGAGAACTATACGATTGAACAAGGAGGGAAAGAAATTCGTATGCAGCCGGGATTGATCGGACAGCGTGTGAATGAAATACTCAAACCTTTCGGACGTAAATTTTCTCCGGACCCGGCTTCGGTTAAGAGCGCGATGGTCGGCGGCATTATTATTAACAATGCCTCGGGCATGAACTGCGGAACACATGCCAACAGTGATAAAGTGTTGCTTTCCGCCCGTATCGTTCTGCCTGATGGAACCACATTAGACACCGGAAATGCGGTTAGTCGTGCTGATTTTGCTGTAAAGAAGCCGGATTTTATCCGCAAAATAGCAGCATTAAGAGATAAAGTCCGTGCGAATGAAGCCTTGGCAGAGCGTATCCGGAAGAAATATCTGATTAAAAATGTAACAGGACTGAATCTGTTGCCTTTCATTATTTATGATGATCCATTTGACATAATTACGCATTTGATGGTAGGTTCCGAAGGTACGTTGGCTTTCCTTTCGGAGGTAGTGATGAAAACAGAACACGACTATCCGTATAAGGCGAGTGCAATGCTTTATTTTGAAGATATCAAAGAAGCCTGCCGTGCGGTAGTCGCCATGAAAGAATTACATAACGGAGAGGGCGAATGGATTGTAAAAGGAGCAGAATTACTTGACGGCAAATCGCTGGAATCAGTGAAAGATACAACCGGGAAAGGATTGACAGCAGTGCTGACCGAAACCAAAGGTGATTCGGAAGAAGAACTGCATATCAATATAGAGGCGATTACCAATCGTTTGTCTGACTTTACCTTGTTTGCTCCTCCTCGCTTTACCGCGAAAGAAGAGGAGTATGCACCTTATTGGGAAATCCGTTCAGGCATATTCCCTTCGGTTGGAGGAACCCGCGAACCGGGCACTACCTGTTTGATTGAAGATGTGGCGTTTCCGATTCAACACCTGCCGGAAGCTACTGCCGAATTGCAGCAGTTGATCGCTCAACATGGCTATACGGATGGATGTATCTATGGGCATGCGTTGGAAGGAAATTACCATTTTATCATTAACCAGTCTTTCTCCGATCCCAAAGAGATCGAGCGTTATGACGCGCTGATGCAGGATGTGATCAGATTAGTAGTGGATAAATACGACGGTTCCTTAAAAGCGGAACATGGCACCGGCAGAAACATGGCTCCATTCGTTCGCTATGAATGGGGAGATGATGCCTGGGAGATGATGCAGGAAGTAAAACGTTTGTTTGATCCGAAGCATTTACTTAATCCGGGCGTTATATTTAATGATGACCCGCAATGCCATCTCCGGAATTTGAAGCCTCTTCCGCTAACGAATCCAATTGTTGATAAATGCATCGAATGCGGTTTTTGCGAGGTTAATTGCCTGACTGCCGGGTTTACCCTTTCGTCGCGCCAGCGGATTATTATTCAACGGGAGATTTCCCGTTTGAAAGCAACGGGCGAAGATAACAAACGTCTGCAAGCCTTAATCCGTGATTTCCGTTATCCGGGTAATCAGACTTGCGCGGGCGACGGACTTTGCGCTACATCCTGCCCGATGCATATTAATACCGGTGATCTGACCCATTACCTGAGAGCGGAAGAACTATCTCCGTTTGCTCAAAAGGTAGGTGCTTTTACCGCCGACCATCTGTCTGCGATTAAACAAGGATTACGCCCCGTACTTGAATTGGCGGATATGGCTCACATGGTATTGGGTACTTCTATATTAGGCGAATTAACCAAGGGCTTGCACAATATGATAGGCGTGCCCTTATGGACTCCGGCTATGCCCAAGGGATATCGGTTGAAGAAAAAGAAATTACGCCCTTACACCGCCCCGTTAAAAGTGGTTTATTTCCCCAGCTGTATTAATCAGGCGATGGGAACAGCCCGTAATGCGACAGATGAGACGCCACAGGTAAACAAGATGATCTCCCTTTTGAATAAAGCCGGTTATGAGGTGATTTTTCCCGAAAACATGGACAACCTTTGTTGCGGAACTATTTGGGAAAGTAAAGGAATGGAAGAAATCGCTGATCGTAAATCCGCAGAGTTGGAACAAGCCTTGCTGCAAGCGAGCGAACAAGGTAAATATCCTGTGTTATGCGATCAAAGCCCCTGTCTCTATCGTATGAGGCATACGATAAAACAATTGAAACTATACGAACCGGTCGAGTTTATCAATACATTCCTGTTGGATAAATTGAACTTTAAGCAGACGGATACGCCTGTAGCTGTACATATCACCTGTTCGATGAAGAAAATGGGATTGGGAGATCAGTTAATCTCTCTGGCAAAGCGTTGTTCTACTCACGTATTGGTTCCCGAAGAAGTGGGCTGCTGTGGTTTTGCCGGAGATAAAGGCTTTACGCATCCGGAAGTAAACAGCTATGCCTTACGTAAATTATCCCCACAGATTGAAGCCGCGGGAGTGACAACTGGTTATTCAAACAGTCGTACCTGCGAAATCGGATTAAGCACAAATGCCGGGATACCCTATATCTCAATCGTGTACTTAGTAGACCAATGTACGGAACAAAACACAAAGCAAGTAACAAAATTAAAACAATTGAAACATGATATTGATAGCAGATAGCGGATCAACAAAAACTGATTGGAGTGTAGTAGAAGATGGAAAGTTTATCAAATCCGTTTTCTCGAAAGGCATAAACCCCTTCTTCCAGACAGAAGAGGAAATTGCTGATGAATTAACTACTTCACTACTACCTGAATTAAACGGACATACCATACAATCCGTTGTTTTTTACGGAGCCGGATGTACTCCCGAAAAGCAACCGGTCATCAAGAATGCGATTACCCGTGTGCTTTCGGTCAGCGATATTGAAGTAAACACAGACTTGTTAGCCGCGGCCCATGGTGTATGCGGAAAAGAAGCAGGCATTGTCTGTATTTTGGGAACAGGCTCCAACTCCTGTTTCTATGATGGAGAAAAGATAGTTGCCAATATTTCACCTTTAGGCTTTATTCTTGGAGACGAAGGCAGTGGCGCTGTGTTGGGCAAATTGCTGGTTGGCGATGTTTTAAAAAATCAACTTTCGGATCAACTCAAAGAAAAATTCTTTCAACAGTTCAACCTCACTATGCCTGAAATTATTGACCGTGTCTACCGGAAGCCGTTCCCTAATCGTTTTCTGGCGGGCTTTTCTCCTTTCCTTGCCGAGCATATCGGCAAACCGGAGATACGCGCTATTGTGGAAGGAAGTTTCCGGTCTTTCTTCAAACGTAATGTAATGCAGTATGACTATCATACCTATCAGGTTCATTTAGTAGGCTCCGTAGCTTATTACTTTCAGGAAATAATCAGAAATGTAGCCGCTGAATGTGGCATACAAATAGGTCGGATCATGCGGCAACCTATGGAGGGATTAATCTCCTACCATTCGGAAAATTAAAAACAGAAATTATGGCTTTTGAAAAAATATCAGAACAGTCGTCACTCTATAGTGATCTGGAAAAAAAATCAGTACGCGAATTATTAGAAGATATCAATACGGAAGATCAGAAAGTCGCTTTGGCGGTGCAAAAGATCATCCCTCAAATAGAAAAATTAGTTTCCCTGATAGTGCCGCGTATGCAGCAGGGAGGGCGAATCTTTTATCTCGGAGCCGGCACCAGCGGACGATTAGGCGTGTTGGATGCTTCGGAAATCCCACCGACATTCGGTATGCCGCCAACCCTGATCATCGGTTTGATTGCCGGAGGAGAAACCGCTTTGCGGAATCCGGTCGAAAATGCGGAAGACAACACAGCGTGTGGCTGGGAGGAACTGGTCGAACATCAGATAACGGATAAAGACACCGTTATAGGTATCGCGGCTTCCGGCACAACACCTTATGTAATCGGTGCTTTGCGCGAAGCGCGCAAGAGAGGAATTCTTACCGGTTGTATCACCAGCAATCCGGATTCACCCATGGCTGCCGAATCGGATGTCGCTCTGGAAATGATTGTCGGTCCGGAATACGTAACCGGCAGTTCCCGTATGAAATCAGGAACAGGTCAAAAAATGATCCTGAATATGATTTCCACCAGCGTGATGATCCAACTTGGCAGAGTAAAAGGCAATAAAATGGTCAATATGCAACTGAGCAATCAGAAACTGGTAGACCGGGGTACGCGTATGATCGTAGACGAACTCGGACTTCCTTACGAAAGAGCGAAATCTATGCTTTTGCTTCACGGTTCTGTGAAGAAGGCGATAGATGCTTACAGAGGGTGCGCCACAAATCCCGAATAGTCGTCTTCTCTATGTTTGCAAAAGAGGCTATTAAGCTGCCGCCCATTATTCCCGTGACTTTTCGCATAAAGAGAGCGTAAGGACGTATATCGATTTTACTTCGCTCAAATTTGGATAACGTATTGTATCCGCCGATAAGCAGCGGGTATTTAACAGCTAAACAGCCTAAGGAGATAAGTAGCAGTCCGAGAAATGTGCAAACAAAAATTTCCGCCATAGTGGTCAGTATAAAAGGTTAATAATAAGCCGGCAAATAAAATCTCCCCCGAACAATCCGATGCAAAAGAGGATGACAAGGTTCTTCCCTTTCAGATTGCAGGACACGGCTAAGGCTTTCAATAGCCAGTATCCCATCCAAATAACAAATACGACTAAAACAAGACTAAACCAGATGCCTAACCAGAAACCAGGTTGAAGGATCAGGTTATTGGCCTGAGTGATCTGGTCTTGCAAGGATGCGGACGTGTCTATGGTTGACATTTGTTTGTAAATAGGAAGAAAGGAGATCAGGTTGGTAAACAATAGTGGTATCTGTGCAAACAGAACTGTGCCGAATACATCGAGTATGCGAATTTTTGAACGGGAAAGGACTATTCCACCGATATAAAACAGTAATGCCGGGACTATCCAGACGATCAGATGTTCTGCTGCGAAACACCACCAGGCAGGATTGGATGCCGGCCCATAATGTAAAAGTCCGTGATAGTGATAGCCTGTCGGGTAAGCTAAGGCGGTACTGACTAATAAACCTAAGATCCCCCAACTCAACGCTTGGAATCCCGCGATTCGTTCAAAAGGATTCAACAGAAAACGAATGATAGAATTATTCATGTCTCCCTCCTTTCTCCAATGAACTGATCTTCTCAATCAGGTCATCTAATAAATTGCGGACTGTAGGATAGCTGATGCCCATATCCTTAGCCATATCTTTCAAGCTTCCGCTAGACTTAATAAAATCAATGATAAAGGTTTGTTCTTTCTCTGTCAGACGAGAAAACAGGGGGAGTTCAAAAGAACCGGAAATCTCCGTGTCGCATGCTTGACAGAACAATCGTCCTACCCTCAGCGAAGACTCGCAAGCCGGGCAATGAAGCGGTAGTTTTTTCTTAATCTCTTCCATTTTTTTGATGTTTTGATGAGTATAATGCAAAAATAGAAATAAAATGGATGACTCATACCGAAAAAATGAAGAGATCT
>DAIPZX010000033.1:0-11722 GCA_036781995.1 Massilibacteroides sp.
GCACCCTTATCCTCTATCAATCCGCATGACTTCCCAACAAAAATACCGCCAACTTTGTGAAGAAGAAGAGAGCATCCCTCTTTTCTCCAAGGACTGGTGGCTGGATACGGTCTGCGGAGCGTCTAAATGGGATGTTGTGCTGGCAGAAAGCGACAAAAAGATTTTAGCGGCTCTACCGTACTATCAACCCGTGCCGCATGTTATCTCCATGCCTTCCTACACGCAAACGATGGGTGTCTGGTTTGCTCCTGAAGTCAACGACATGAAATACACCACTTTGTTGGGCAGGCGTCAGGGAATATGCGCGGATTTGATCGAGAATCTGCCTCCTTACACCTCCTTTCTTCAGCAATTTCCTTATACATTTACGGATTGGCTGCCTTTTTACTGGACAGATTTCCGGCAAACCACACGCTATACGTATGTGTTGCATGCTATTGCGAATCAGGAATTGCTTTGGGAAAACATGGCTTCCAATATTCGCCGCAACATTACGAAAGCGGTAGAGAAAAACGGGATTGTCGTCCAATCGGGTATCCCTGTCGATGATTTCCTACAGGTCTTCAAAGCCACTTTTCAGCGACAGCAGAAACCTGTACCTCAAGATATCGATGTACTCCGACGCCTTATAGACGTCTGCCGCAAACGGAATCAGGGAGATATATGGGGCGGCTACGATGAAGCGGGCAGATTGCATGCAGCCGTATTTGTTGTTTGGCAAAAAAGCGCCGCTTATTATATCGCCGGAGGAGGTAATCCTGCTCTTCGAGACTCAGGAGCGCATAGTGCAGCGATGTGGGAAGCGATTCGATTTGTGTCTCAACACACCAATACATTCGATTTTGAGGGTTCGATGATTCCGGGAGTGGAACGCTTTTTCCGCGAATTCGGTGCCAAACAAATGCCTTTTTTCACAATAACGCGAGGCGATTTGAGTTTATTCAATAGGATAAGAATAAAGTTAAGCGGTAGTCCGAAATGAAAGATTTCATTCAATACATCATTCGCTTTCTGTTAGGTGATGATATTCCGGGAGAGTATATCCCTGCTGTCGGTTATACGGGCGACCCTCGTCTGTTCAACAAATTCAGTATCGTGATCCGTCCGTCCGGTTTCTTTGACAGTGACAGCTATGGCAAACCGACATCCATTCCGGAACTTCCTCTCCAATCAATAGATGACACGCCTTTGCTTTTTGGCGAAGCAGGAGAAGAAATGGTTGGCGATACGCTCGTATTGCATGCGGATCTGGTGGCAAGCACGTTTTTTCTGATCACCCGGTACGAAGAAATGATTTCACGAAACATCCGTGATGAGCACGGGCGTTTTCCGGGGAAGCAATCATTACCCTACCGCGCAGGATTTCTACATCGTCCGATCGTTGAAGAGTACAGCGTTTATCTCAGAAACAAGCTTCGTCAGTTAGGGGCGGTATTGCCGAAAGAAAAACAAGGCATACAAAAAGTTTATCTCACACACGATATTGACGCGCCGTTTTATTGCCGCTCCTGGAGAAACATACTGCGGGAAGCCAAAAACGGACAAAACATACTAACCGCATTAAAACTCAAAGCAGGCAAAGTGGAGAATGACCCGTATTATACATTCCCCCGGATATTCGCGGAGAATGAGCGGGTCAAAACAGCTTTGGGAAAGAAGCGTTGCAAGACTATCTGCTTCTTTAAAGCCGGGGGTAACACGGTGCAGGACAGACCGGTTTATAAACTGACGGGAAAAGACATCAAAAATCTACTCTCTCTTTGTAAACAACATCAGGTGGAAGTGGGCTTGCATAGTAGTTATCAGGCAGGAAAAAACCCGGAACTAATCAGCAAAGAGAAGAAATACCTGGAAGCTTCAACCGGTAAAAAAGTGCATCTCAACCGACATCACTTCCTGGCCTGTCGCGAACCGGAAGATCTGATCGCTTTGTTGAAAGCCGGAATTGATCAGGATTATACGCTTGGTTATGCCGATGTAGCGGGATTCCGTTTGGGAACATGCCGACCGGTACGCTGGATCAATCCGGTAACTCGCAAGTTAACCACACTCACACTACACCCATTAACCATCATGGATTGTAGTTTAAGCGAGAAAAAGTATATGGGTTTGCCATACGAAGAAGCCTTAACGTACTCGCTGGGTCTCATTGACCGGACAGCCAGATATGGAGGAGATTTGGTTTTGTTGTGGCATAATACCGCTTTTGCCGAACACGAAGCCGGTTATTTAAAACAACTCTATAGTGACTTGATTAATAAATTAGCGAACGAATGAAAATTATTACGATCGTCGGAGCACGTCCTCAGTTTATCAAAGCCGCTATGGTTAGCCGTGCCATTCAGGCTCACAACAAGGAGCATAGCAATCAAATCGAGGAACTATTGATCCATACCGGTCAACATTATGATAAGGCGATGAGCCATATTTTCTTTCAAGAAATGAATATTCCTTCACCCAAATGGCAATTAAATTGCGGCAATAGTTCGCATGGAGCCATGACAGGACGCATGCTGGAAGAAATAGAATCTATATTACTCACCGTCAAGCCGGACTATGTGTTGGTTTACGGAGATACAAACTCCACGCTGGCAGGAGCATTAGCCGCATCCAAATTGCAAATCCCCGTAGCCCATGTGGAGGCAGGTCTGCGCAGTTTCAATAAAGTAATGCCCGAAGAAATAAACCGTATATTGACAGATCATATCGCATCACTCCTTTTTTGCCCGACTAAAAACGCGGTAGAACATCTCAGAGACGAAAATATCCTGTCCGGCGTACACCACGTAGGGGATGTCATGTACGATGCGGCACTCGCCTTTGGCAAAATAGCTGAACAGTCTTCCAACATACTGAAACTTTTAGAGTTAAACGAAAAGCAATTCAGGTTATGCACTGTTCACCGGGCAGAAAACACGGATAACCGGGAGCGACTAACCGGCATATTTCGAGCCCTCGAAGAGATAGCCGGCAGTGAATATCCCGTAATCTTGCCGCTTCATCCCCGAACCAAAGGTTGTCTGGAAAAATTCGGATTAACAAGCAAAAATCCCTATCTGCGGTTCATTCCCCCTATCAGCTTTTTAGATATGATTTTATTGGAAAGACATGCAGCAACGATACTGACCGATTCGGGCGGCGTACAGAAAGAAGCTTATTTTCACCAAACCCCCTGCATCACATTGCGAAATGAAACGGAATGGGTGGAGACGGTAACCGCCGGATGGAACCAAATTGCAGGCTACAAACAGGAGGCTATCCTTAACTGTCTCGCGTCTGTACCGACCCAACGCAAACAAATAGCTGACTACGGGACCGGACATACAGCGGAAAAGATTATTTCACTACTATGAAGAAAGTACTGATTATATGTGATCTGTTTCCTCCAGCTTTCGGACCTCGGATGGGTTATCTGACCAAATACCTCAAGACGTTGGACTGGGAAGTGGTTGTGGTTACGGAACAGTTAGAGGATCAGACTTTCGCGTTCATGGATGGTCAATGCAAAGTCCGGTCTGTCAACTTCTACAAAAGCAAGAGAAACAGAAGTTTGCGGTGGCTTTTCGTTTTTCTCGGCGAACTGCTTTTCAAATACAAAAGCCGGAAACTATATCATGCCGCCATACAGGAGTTGGAAGACGAATCATTCGATTTGATCTTAAGCAGCAGCTATCGTTCCTTTCCGCTATGGGCTGCAACGAAAGCAAGTAAGAAGAAAAACTTACCGCTTGTGGTTGACATCCGGGATATTATTGAACAATACACGGGATATGAATTTATTGCACAACCTTTGCCCGATATACCCGGAATAAAGCCGCTTATAGATATCCTCTTCAAGCGAGCCAGCCTGAACGAACGCAACAAGGCTTTACGTGCCGCGAACCACATAATCACTATCTCACCCTGGCATGTCAGCATACTCAAAGAGTATAACAAAAATATTTCATTAATATATAATGGCTATGATCCTGAACTGTTTTATCCCACGCATACAATAGCCGACCGGTTTATCATTTCCTACACAGGGAGGTTGTTGAGTTTATCTATGCGAAATCCGGAATTATTATTGAAAGCCTTGAAACGGCTGTCGGATGATGGTATTATATCCGATTCGGATTGCCGGGTGGAATGGTATATAGACCAAGCCTCTGAAATTACACTAAAAGAAGAAAGCAGTAAATTCGGGTTGTCGAATTATATGAATTTTATGGGCTATGTGCCGGCAACAAAAATCCCGGAAATATTAAATAAAAGTTCTATTCTGCTACTCTTGACAAACAAAGCTGATGAGCATGGTCCTAAAGGAATAATGACAACCAAGTTTTTTGAATTCCTGGCTGTCGAAAAACCAATTCTTTGTGTGCAAAGTGATGAGGATTGTTTAGAACAGGTCATTAACGAAACCAACTCCGGACTTGCCGCCAAAAATGAGGAGGAGGTCTACCGGTTTATTCAGCAACAATATAATGAATGGAAAAGGACAGGACGAACAAAGACAAACATAAATAAAGAAAAAGCAACTGTCTTTTCCCGAAAAGAACAAGCCTTGCAATTTATTCGTATATTCGAAAAGGTTTTAGAAAATCATAATGGATAACTATTTAAACATCGTATCATTAAATATACCATGGCCTGCCAACTACGGTGGTGTGATTGATATTTTCTATAAACTGAAAGCGCTACACGAACTTGGAGTCAAAATCATTCTGCATGCCTTTGAATACGAACGTCCTCCCGCTCCGGAATTAAACGCCTATTGCGAACAAGTGTACTACTATAAAAGAAATACGGGATTGATCCCAAATCTCTCTGCGCTGCCCTACAATGTGATCAGCCGGAAAAATCCGCGATTATTAGAGCGATTACTGGAGAACGATTACCCTATTCTTTTTGAAGGCTTACACTCGTGTTATTATTTATCCGACAGTCGCCTCGTCAACAGGAAAAAGATCATCCGGTCTGCCAATATAGAACAGGATTATTATTATCACCTGTATAAAGCAAAGCGGGATATTATCCAACGTGCGTTCTTTCTGATTGAGAGTAAACGGTTTGCCCGCTATGAGAAACAAGTTCGCCGGGCAGATTTGACCTTGGCAATCTCAGAGAGTGATCAGGCTTCACTTATAAGCCGTTATCCTGAAAGCAGAATAGAATTCATCCCCGCTTTCCATGCGAATGAGCAGCTATCTTCCAAAGAAGGAAAGTCTGATTTTATTCTTTATCATGCCAAACTTTCCGTTGTTGAGAATGAAAAAGCCGCTTTATTTCTGATTAATCAGGTCTTCAGCAAATTAAAACACACGTGTGTGATTGCGGGAATGAATCCCCCTTCTACATTAATTAATGCTGCAAAGCCCTATCCCAACATACAAATAGAACCCAATCCTTCTACAGAGCGTATGAACTCTCTGATCGAAGAAGCACAGATACATGCTTTGGTGACTTTTCAGGATACAGGGTTAAAATTAAAACTGCTGAACAGCCTCTTCGCAGGGCGTCATGTGCTTGTCAATTCGCTTATGCTGGCAGGTAGCGGTCTGGATTCCTTGTGTCATCTGGCAGACAGTCCGGAAGAAATGATCCGCCAATGCAATAAACTAATGCAAATACCCTTTAATGCAGCAGATATAGCAGAGAGAAAGAACATACTTTTCCCGGCTTATGATAATAAATATCAGGCAAAACGATTATATGATATGATCTATGGAAACAATTAATTTTAAAATAGCGACAACCAATCTTTACCGAAAGATCTCAGCCATAAATTTCGAACAGTTGCCAATCAGCAACTATAATAAAAATTATATCAACCGGTTAACCCCTGCCCTATTCTATTCCTTAGAGATTTATACATGTTGTCTGCAAGAGGGACTAAGCAAATGCAACAAGAAAACAGAAGACCTGATTTTTATAGATTATGGTAGTGAAAGCGGTTTCCTGAGCATGCTGGCAAAAGAGATCGGAATAGGGAAAGTAATCTATATCGACCTGAATAAAAATTCGGCAGAGACTGTCCGGTTATTACAGCATGAAACAGAAGTAGGTCCTGATATTATTCTGCAGGGAGACTCCAACATATTAGCGGAATGGTGTAAAGAAAATAAGATCAAGCCGGATTTGCTTATTGCGACCGACGTTATCGAGCATATTTATAATCTGTCTGTTTTCTTTCAGGAATTGATCAATATAAACAATCAGATGGAAATGATTTTCACAACAGCATCATCGCCGTATAATCCTTACACCAAAAGTAGGTTGCGCCGTTTTATGCAAAGATGCGAAACAGGTCGGTTGGCAAAACCCAACTACTACGCCAAAAGGGCTGATTACATCAAAAAGAAATTTCCTGAATTGAGTAAAAAGGATATCAAAAGATGGGCAGTAAGAACCCGGGGACTTATCTACGAAGATATACACAAGGCAATATCCTTAAATGAACGTCCTTTATTATTAGACGCCTACAACACATGCAACCCTGAAACCGGCAATTGGGCAGACCGAATCTTACTCATCAGGGATTATCAAGATCTGGTTACCGCTTATGATTATAATGTAGAAGTTAAGAAAGGATTCTACAATACAATAAGACCCAAACAATGGAAAACAGCCCTCTCCTTACTGGCAAATCAACTCATCAAACACAGCGGCAAGGCAGGTTTCGTGCTGGCGCCTTTCATCTTTCTGTCATTCAGCCGCAAGTAAACGAATACCATTGATAACATAGTCACGCTTCATATCTCCTTTTTTCAGAATCTGTTCATTCCACTGGAGCAGGTCGATGTCTATCGGAATACTTCCGATCAACTTATCGTTGGGCGTTCT
Organism: Massilibacteroides sp.; assembly: GCA_036781995.1. GTDB lineage: Bacteria > Bacteroidota > Bacteroidia > Bacteroidales > Tannerellaceae > Massilibacteroides. The sequence goes on from DAIPZX010000033.1 coordinate 6,826, forward strand.
GCCGATAACCTGCTCGATCAGTTTAAAACAAACAATAATTTCCTCCGGGCGATCTGCTGTATAAGCCACAGCTATACGGTTCAGAAAAGGAGTATTATAATTCGTACCTACAGGTTCGGTATATACAGGCTCAGAAAAAGCAATCCGAGGAAAGTAGTCCCTCAGTTCAGCTTCCGCACGTTTCATGTTCTCTTCCGCATTCCGATTAGATCCCATGAGCATTATTATACGATTACTCTTATCCATATCTTCCTCATAAATCTATTTATATCATTCGTGACAGCCCTTTGCAAAGACTATAGTAAATACAAAGCTAAAGAAAAAAACGAACAGACAAGAGTTTCATGGGAAAATATTATAACACTTAGGATATTAAATGTATATTGCTACCTCTTTTTATAAAACAAATCTTGATTTATTTTATTGACAATACGTTCAAGCATTAATAATATGATTTTCATGAAACAAGCAAGTATTACTTTGTTGCTCTTTATTTTATTTTCATACACCATACAGGGGCAAACACAAAGGTTAACTCCGGAACAAAGCCAGATGTATGAGAAGTATGATTGTGTTACTCTTAAAGACAGTATTTCGGTGGTTGTAGAGCCTTCCGGAACAGGTTCTTTTGCAGTCTGCAAAGCATTTCAGGTACTCACTCCCGAAGGGGCTGTTAATAATCGCATCATCAAGTATGATTACGATCCGCTTACAGCACAGGCTTTCTTCAGATGGGCAACTATTTATCGGGCAAATGGCGATATTCTGAATTTAGACGTTACGCAAGCATGTGATTATGCCGCTCCGGCACGGGCTATTTACTGGGGAGCAAGACAAGTCATGCTGGAAATAGGCAGACTGCAGCCGGGAGATGTGGTAGAATACGAGATCTCCAAAAAAGGTTTTACCTATGCCTTGCTCGGCAGTGATGATGATGACGCCCGCTTTATCCCTCCTATGCGAGGACAATTCTACGACATTGTACCTTTCTGGGTATCGGAACCAACGATCCGAAAGGTATATAAAGTAACCGTACCTATGGAAAAGGAATTACAGTTCCAATTCTATCAGGGAGAATGCACTTCTTCCATGCGCTACGAAGATGGGAAGAAGGCATACCTGTTTTCTATTGATAACGCACTGCCATTTAAGCAAGAGCCAAACATGGTCGATCTGTTTGACGCGGCGCCTAAACTCATGATGTCTTCGACTCCTCGTTGGGAAGAGAAATCGCTATGGTTCAATAAGGTCAACGAAGATTATGGCAGTTTCGATGCCCTACCCGAAGCTCAAAAAAAGGTAGACGAGCTGATCAAAGGAAAACATACCGAAATGGATAAGATAGCCGCATTAACACATTGGGTGGCAGACAATATCCGATATTCCGGTATTTCAATGGGAGAAGGAGAAGGGTACACATTACATAATACAAAAATGAACTTTACGGATCGTGCCGGAGTATGTAAAGATATTGCCGCCATGCTCATCTCTTTCCTGCGGATGGCAGGTTTTGAGGCTTATCCGGCAATGACCATGGCAGGAAGTCGCGTTGAATCCATTCCCGCAGACCACTTTAACCACTGTGTTGCGGTGGTCAAACTGTCTAACGGAATCTATATGCCGCTCGATCCGACTTGGGTTCCTTTCTGTCGCGAATTATGGAGTAGCGCTGAGCAACAACAAAACTACTTGCCCGGCGTTCCGGAAGGGTCTGATATTCTTTTAACGCCTACATCTGATCCAGAAAATCACTACGTACGGATTACAGCCGACAATCGTCTTGATGAAAAAGGCACCTTGTCCGGACAGTTTATTATTACCGCCGAAGGGCAATCAGACAGTAACGTGCGCCGCATTTTCACACGGGGATGGCAAACAGAATGGGAAGCTTCATTAGAAAGTCAGTTACTGGCAGTCTCGCCGAAAGCCAAACTAAAAAAAGTTGATTACGGCAAAAACCCCAAGGACTATCAGGCTGCTCCCGTAAAAATAACATTCTCCTATGAAATCCCGGGTTATGCCATATCCGGTGACAATGAAATGGTGCTAAAGCCTTTCGTAATGAATAATTTATATAATCAGGTAAAAACTTATCTACGAATCAACACAGATCTGGAAGATCGTAAATATGCATTTAGAGACGGTTGTTCCCGCTTGGTTGAACTCAAAGAAAGCATCCGCCTTCCGAAAGGCTATCAACTGGTCAATGCGCCCAGAGCGGAGGAACAATCCGGCGACGCGGCAGATTTCCACGGAACGCTCAGTCAGGAAGGAAACACATTACAAATCTCTCAGCAACTTGCTCTTAAAAAAAGAGTTTATGAAGCATCCGACTGGAATGGTTTTAAAGAAGCCGTTAATGCACATAAAAGTTTTGGAGATTATTTGGTTATAAAGAAATATTGAGAACATCATGAAAATAAATAAATTATACAATTACCTGTTCATTCTGTTCATCCTCGGCACACATACAGGCATGCTGTCAGCACAGGAAGCCGAATTCATCAAGCTAAGCAAAGATTTCATCCTGCATGAAGACGGCAGCCAGGAATTGCGGTGCTACAAAGAACTGAAACTATTCACGCATACGGCAATGAACAGTACGTACGGGGAAACATTTGTGATCTATAATCCGGACTTTCAGGAACTCAAAATACATAGTTGCTACACAAAACAAAAAGACGGTACGATCATTCAAGCTCCGGAAAATGCCTTTGTGGAGGTATTACCCCGCTTTGCAGCGGATGCGCCAGCATATAATCAATTAAAAGAAATGGTGATCGTACATACCGGCTTAGACCTGGGCAGCACCATTTTTCTGGACTATTCAGTTTTGACAAAAGCCGGCTATTACCCGGAATTGGATATAGACGAATTACTTCAGGAAAGTTCTCCGATACGTAATTATACCATTTCAGTATCCGTACCCGAAAACAAAACCCTGAACAGCATCCTCTATGCTTCCACTCAAAAAGCCGCCATACAAATGGCCGACGGACTACGCAAACAACTCTGGCAGTTGAACAATATCCCGGCTTCTTCGCGAATGCCTTTCCTGCCGCAAAACAAAGAGAATATCCCTCGCCTGGTGGCAAATACATATACAAGCCAGGCACAAGCGCTATCATTCCTACAAAAACAAAGTGAAGCGTCCGTTTCCTTAGAGAGCGAAACCTACGCACAGTTTATAACCGAAGAATGTGCCACCGCTCAGGAGAAAATAGAGACCATTCACAACTATGTTGCAAACAACATCAGCACAATCAAAATCCCCCTCCAATACAATGGATTCAGATTTCGCGGTGCGGATGAGAGCATACGTAGTGCTTACGGTACAGAAATTGAAAAGGCAAACCTGCTTTGCAAGATGTTAAAAGCCATCAATATCCCTGCTGAAATGATCGTTTGGTATCCTGCAACAATACAATCCCCTACTTTAGGCTTAACTCCTGTCAAACAAGTAGGAGTGAAAATTACGGCAGATGGAAAAACACAGTATCTGTCAGCTACAAGTAAAACGCACATAAAGCCTGAATTAAGAGGAGCCTTGGACAATCTGTTTACATTAGAAGGCAATTCGCAGAAGATAGAAACACAACCTGCTGTTTATAAGCAAGAAAAGGAAATCACGTTAGACACCAGTTCTGCAAAAAACGGTTATTTAGTTTATGATTTACCGCCAACAGCAGGCATAGACTCATGGAACATCACCACCCTGAATAGCCGGAGAACCGATCTTTTCGAAATTCCTTCCGGGATACAAGACAAGATCAGTTATACAATAACAGTTCCGGAAGGGGTCAGTCTGAGAAACGCAAAATCCATCGAAATCAGCACCCCTCAGGGGAAAGTAAGTCGTACAATACGAACGGAAGGAACACAAATTGAAGTTGTTCGCTACATTGAGCTCAACAAACAGCAATACACACCACAGGAGTATAGCGAAGTAAGGAATCTGATCAACGAGTGGAACAGCAACACAAACAAACAATTACTTTTTAAGGTCAACTGACCTTAAAAAGTAATTGTCTTCAAGGGTGATTGCTTATCCAACACTTATTTCTTATATCCTACCGGATGATTCAAGATCAGTAGTTGCGTATCGGTCAACCGAAGAGCATCCCGAAGCCCGGCATGATCCATTTGGGCACGCGGTTTGGTTCCGATACCTACTCCGGCGCAAAACAGAGATATATTTTGCGAAACAATACCGGCATCCACTTTCGACATATTGTCTACGTGCTCTTTCGTATTGTATGCGCTCGCCTGATAACGGTTGGTTTCAGCCACAAGGAGCAATAAACAAGGAGCAGCGACTGCGCCTTCCCTTCGTTCCCCCATCATCCGCAGGTCTTTGCCAGTCACCAAAACCAAGGCATGCTCCTGAGCATTATACACGTATGCTCCGCTTTTCAGGCAGACATACACATCGATTTCCTGGGCATTCTGTGCCGATGGCGCTGTTTTCTTACCTATTTCCGGGCGATTGATTCCGGTTGCCGCCCAAAGCAAGTCCGACAAATCTTCCCGACTTAACTCCCGGTCAGCAAATTCGTTTGTAGACTGCCTCATTTCGAGCGCCTTCATGATCGAAACTCCCCGATCCATGTTCGGTTGGTTCAATGGTATACGTTCTTGGGCATTTGCCGATAACCCCATTAAAATAAACATAGCCAATAATACATTTTTCATATGCTAATATACTAAAAAATAGCGCAATAAAGGCAAAATTAAGCTTTTTAAAACAAATTGCAAAAACCGGTAGCTATTCAGCCAGGGCAAACGCATTTAAAATAATATCTAAAATAGCATCGTCATTGCGAACGCAGTGAAGCAATCCAGTATACACCACTTAGATTGTTTCGCCACTTCGTTCCTTGCAAAGACGATACAATTT
>DAIPZX010000034.1:0-11471 GCA_036781995.1 Massilibacteroides sp.
ATTAAACACACGATGAGAAATTTATTTTCAAAAGTAATCTTGGGTGTTATTGCCCTTGGAACTTCTACGGTAGCATTCGCTCAAGATGCAGCAGCTGCAGGAGCTGTTGAGGGTGGCTTGCATCACACAGTTAAGAGAATCTTTATCGAAGGTAGTGCTGCGTTCAACAGTTTGATCAGTATCCCTTTGATTATTGGTTTGGCTATCTGTCTTGAAAGAGTTATTTATTTGAACCTTGCTGAAGTTAACACTAAGAAGTTGTTCAAAAATATCGAAGAAGCCCTTGATAAAGGAGATGTAGAAGGAGCAAAAGCTGTTGCCCGTGACACAAAAGGTCCGATTGCTTCTATCGTTTTTCAAGGTTTGATGAGAATTGACCAGAATGTAGACACAGTTGAAAGATCAGTTGCTTCTTACGGTGCTGTTCAATCAGGTCTTTTGGAAAAGAACTTATCTTGGATTACATTATTTATTGCTATTCTTCCTTCTATCGGATTTATCGGAACAGTTGTGGGTATGATCATGGCGTTCGACAAAATCCAGGTGGTAGGTGATATTAGCCCGACGGTTGTTGCCGGTGGTATGAAAGTTGCCTTGATTACTACTATTACCGGTCTTGTAGCAGCTATTACATTGCAGTTATTCTACAACTACTTGTTAAGTAAATTAGAAGCCATCGTTAATACAATGGAAGATTCTACAATTACTTTCATGGACTTAGTTGTAAAATACAACCTTAAATACAAAAAATAATAGGAATTATGGCTGTAACAAAGATTAGAAAAATATCCAGTTGGGTTTTCATTGTTACCATATTAATAAGCGTAGTTGTTTTTGGCATTTATTATGGTGGTGGAACTATTGATCCGACTGCAGAAACTCCTGAACCGGTTTATACCGATGTTCTCTTGTATTGGTTGTATACGATGTTTGCTGTTGTTGTAGGTTTTACTGTGTTTTTCGCTGTCCTACAAATAGCAAAACTGTTGAAAGAAGATCCTAAGGCTGGAGCCCTCTCATTGGTTGCTATCGTCTTGTTGGTTGCTATGTTGTTCATCACTCGCGCTTTAGGTAGTGATGTCGCTTTAGTACTTCCGGGATATGAAGGAACTGAAAATGTACCGTTTTGGTTGAAGACCACGGATATGTTTTTGTACTCCATTTATACTATGGTTGTTTTGATCGTAGGCGTTATTGTTTGGGGTAATGTGAAAAGAGCATTAGACAAATAAAATTAAAGGAGTTAAGAAGATGGCTAATAAAAGAAAAAAGAAAAAAATACCCGGACTGATGACAACATCAAGTGCCGATATTGCTTTTATGATTCTCCTCTTCTTCCTTTTGACTACATCAATGGATACAGATATGGGGTTAGCAAGACGTTTGCCGCCTCCTGTTCCTAAAGACCAGAAAGATACAGACCTTGATATCAAAAAGAGAAATCTTATGGTTGTGTTGATTAACACAAACAATCAAATACTCTGTAATGGGCAATTTGTTGAAGTAAGCCAATTGAAGGAAATGGTAAAGGAATTTATTGCTAATCCGTTTAATGATGAACAGAAACCTGAAAAAATAGAGGTTGATGTTCCATTTTATGGAATGATGATGGTTACTAAAAACCATGTTATTTCTTTGCAAAATGACCGCGGCACTGAATATCAAGCATACATTAATGTTCAGAACGAATTGGCTGCAGCATACAACGAATTGAGAAATGATGTATCAAAGGAGAAATTTGGAAGAAACTTTGATGAATTAGATGAAGAGCAACAAAAAGCGGTTCAATTGATATATCCTCAAAAGATATCAGAAGCTGAACCTAAAAATTATGGAGGAAAATAAGTATGGGAAAATTTGGAGGTAACTTTAAGCGTGAGGTTCCACAGTTGACCATGACCTCAGTATCTGATATCGTATTCGCTATATTGTTCTTCTTTATGATGGTAACAACCATGCGTGAAGTAACTTTAAAAGTGATTTTTCATTCACCTCAGGCTACAGAGCTTCAGAAGTTGGAGAAGAAATCATTAGTTACGTTCATCTATGTTGGACAGCCTACTGTGGCTTTGAGAGATAAAATGGGATCTGAAACTCGTATTCAGTTGAATGATCAATTCGCTGAAGTATCAGAGATTGAAGATTACATTGCACAGGAAAAGTCAAGTATGAAAGAGGAAGATGCTCCGTTTATGACTGTTTCAATCAAAGCAGATAGACAAACCAAGATGGGTATTGTAACCGATGTTAAGCAAGCGCTTCGTGAAGCGTATGCATTAAAGATCAGTTATTCTGCAACGAAGAAAAATTGATGGGCGAAGAATCCTACTATTATTGGAATAATTGAATTATTTATAATAGAAAAAAGACCGGTGGCAAGGTGAGCTTGTTGCCGGTTTTTTTTTGATGTCTTTATAGTATAGAGATTATGGATAGTACTAAATGTATACAAAGGGAGGTGCAATTGACTGCTGATGGTAGTCATACGCTTTTTTTGCCTGAAATGGACGAACACTATCATTCGGTGAATGGCGCTGCTCAAGAGTCCATGCACGTTTTTATTGAGGCTGGCTTTCGCCAATTGGATAAAAAGGTAATCCGTGTATTTGAAATTGGGTTTGGTACCGGTCTGAATGCTTTTTTGACGCTTCAGGAAACATTAGCCGATACGTCTCTTCAAGTAGAGTATTATGCAGTTGAACGTTTCCCTCTTGGCAAAGACTTGTTACGACAACTGAACTATGGTGCTTCGCATCCGAAATTGTTTGAAAAACTGCATGACGTGGAATGGGATTCTCTGCAAACAATTACAGATCAGTTTTCGATATTCAAAATATCCGGCGACAGTAATACCTGTATTGTGCCGAATGGTGTAGACTTGGTTTATTTTGATGCTTTTGCTCCGGATAAACAGCCGGAAATGTGGAATCAGGAAATATTTGATAGACTCTATGAACAGATGAATGCAGGTGGTATATTAGCGACCTACTGTGCGAAAGGTGCCGTCAGACGCATGATGAAAGAAGCCGGATATACTGTTGACAGAATACCCGGCCCCCCTGGAAAGCGCGAAATGCTCCGCGCTCGAAAAATAGGCTAATCGGTTTATAGCAACGCGTCTATTTTGGCAGCTAAAGCTGCTTTGTTTGTTGCTCCGACTTGTTTGTCTACTACTTCGCCATTCTTTATGAAAAGAACAGTTGGAATGTTGCGAATACCGAATTTAGAAACAACATCATCGTTATTGTCAACGTCCAATTTACCAATGGTTACCTTGCCTTCATACTCTGTAGCAAGTTCTTCGATCAGCGGACCAATCATACGACAAGGACCACACCATTCTGCCCAAAAGTCGATGACTAATGGTTTGCCTTCACTTGCCAACTGATCGAAATTCGCGTCTGTAATTTCTAATGCCATGTTTTTTTTAATTTATTTGTTTCGTAATGTGTTTTTATAGAATCAAAAGTACAAAATACTTTTAGGTCGGACAATGCTATCCATTAATTTTAAAATCGATATATTCATTGCCTGTTAAAAAGTCAATCAGTTCGCGCGTTACGTTTAGACGTATGTTTTGCGAGAATAGATTTAAGTTGACTTTATGCTCTCCGTCAACAACTTTAAAATATAATAGGCTTTGTCCCGGACTGTTTTTAATCAGCACGGAAAGCTCGTTGATCATGGCTTCATCCAGATTGTGAATCGGCAATGTAATACTGATTTTTTCGATCAACTTATCCTTTTCGTCCTGCAGAAGACGTATGGTGCCTATTTTAAAGTCGAGTATAGCTTCATTATATGGACGTACTTCGACGCGTCCTGTGATTAAAAGGTACATCCCTAAGCGTCCATACTTGCTATATTCAATGTAATCATTTCCGAATAAGGCGATTTCTCCGTTTCCTGTAAAGTCTTCTATTTTCAGGATGCCATAAGATTTACCATTTTTGGTGAATCCTTCCCGGAATCCGGTAACGATCCCTCCCAGAAGAATTTCACGTCCTTTGAGACTGTCTCTGTCGTTTAATTCAGTTGCCCCTGTATTACAAACATAAGTTAGCGCAATGCGATAATCGTCCAACGGGTGGGCAGACAGGTAAATCCCGACAAGCTCTTTTTCCTTATTAAGTCTTTCCAGATCACTCCACGGTTCTGCCTGCGGAATTTCAGGTTTTGCAATTTCCACCAAATTGTCATCGCCAAACAGAGAATTGGCTGCTGTTTCTTTGTCAACCTGAAACTTGTTTCCATAGCGAACCAGCGTGTCTAAAAACGTCTCATCTTTGCTGTTGGCAAAGAACTGTTCCCGTTGAACTCCGAAGTTGTCAAACGCTCCACCTAAAGCCAGGCACTCCATATTTTTTTTGTTGCAGGCTGTCAGGTTTACCCGTTCTACAAAATCGAAAATGCTTTTGTAGGGACCATTTTTACGTTCTTCGATAATATTCTGAACGGCAGATTCACCCACCCCTTTTATAGCTCCCAACCCAAAGCGAATGTCTCCGTTATTATTGACACTGAATTTGAGAATTGATTCATTGACATCCGGACCGAGAACCTGGATGCTCATCGCCCGGCATTCGTCCATGAACTTCGTGATGTCCGTAATGTTTGAAAGACTTCGGCTCAGTACGGCTGCCATATACTCCGAAGGATAATTTGCTTTCAGGTAGGCTGTCTGGTAGGCAACCCAAGAGTAGCACGTAGCATGGCTTTTATTGAAGGCATAAGAGGCGAATTTTTCCCAGTCAGACCAGATCTTTTCTAATACTTTTGCGTCATGTCCGTTTTCTTTACCTCCTGAAAGAAATTTCGCTTTCAACTCGTTCATTTTATCGATCAGCTTTTTCCCCATTGCTTTACGCAGGGCGTCACTTTCGCCACGGGTAAAGTTGGCCAGCAAGCGGGAGAGGAGCATGACCTGTTCCTGATAGACCGTAATGCCATACGTGTCTTTCAGGTAACGCTCCATGATTGGAATATCGTATTTTATTTCTTCGCGACCGTGTTTGCGGGCTACGAACGATGGGATGTAATCCATTGGTCCCGGACGATAAAGCGCATTCATCGCAATCAGGTCTTCAAACTTGGAGGGTTGTAATTCTCTTAAGTATTTTTGCATGCCGGCAGACTCAAACTGGAATGTGCCGGTCGTTTTTCCTTGACAATAAAGATCGAACGTGTTTTGATCCTCAAGGCTTATGTGGTCAATGTCAATCTTTTCCCCCCGGGTAATCCGGATGTTTTCGACAGCCTCTTTTATGATAGATAAAGTCTTTAGGCCGAGGAAGTCCATCTTGATCAATCCGGTTTCTTCAATAACAGACCCTTCATATTGAGTAACCAGCATTTCCTCACCTGTATCTTTATCCTTTGCCGTACTTACCGGAACAATGTCGGAAATATCATATTTCCCGATAATCACACCACAAGCATGCACGCCTGTATTCCGGACGTTACCCTCTAACATTTGTGCGTACTTCAACGTATCGCGAGCTAAAGGATCTGCGCCTGTAGCTGCTTCTTTCAGTTCAGGAACGTATTCTATGGCGTCTTTTAATTTGAACTTCTTTAAATCCGGAATTTTGTCTGGTACTAATTTTGCCAGACGGTTTGATTCTGATAACGGCAGTTTCTGTACACGGGCTACGTCTTTGATCGCAGATTTAGTTGCCATCGTACCATAGGTGATGATATGAGCGACCTTTTCCTTGCCGTATTTTTCCGTTACCCAGCGAAGTACCTCACCACGCCCGTCATCATCAAAGTCTGTGTCGATATCAGGCAGTGAAATACGGTCAGGGTTCAGAAAACGCTCGAACAGCAAGTCGTATTTGATCGGATCGATATCCGTGATATCGAGACAATAAGCAACTGCCGAACCTGCTGCCGAACCACGTCCCGGACCAACGGAGACGCCCATTTCTTTGGCTGCACGGATGAAATCCTGCACGATCAGAAAGTAACCCGGGAATCCCATTCCCTTCACCGTGCCCAGTTCAAAGTCAAGACGCTCGGTTACTTCTTCTGTCAGAGGTTCGCCGTATTTTTTCTTCGCCCCTTCATACGTAAGGAAGCGCAAATATTCATCTTCATTATCAAATCCTTCAGGAAGAGGGAAGTCCGGCATCAACGGGTCATTGTCAATGGAATACAACTCAACTTTATCGGCTACCTCCAATGTGTTGCGAAGCGCTTCAGGAATATCCGCGAAGATTACATTCATCTCCGCAGTTGTTTTCATCCACTCCTGCTTTGAATATTTCATACGTGTGGGATCGTCAATATCCTTGCCGGTACTTAGACAGATTAGCCGGTCGTGTGCTTCTGCATCTTCTTCATTGGCGAAATGGACATCATTGGTGGCAATCAACTTTACGTCTAATTTGTGGGCAAGTTCGATCAATACTTTGTTGACCTCCTGTTGCTTTACAAATGTTGTTTGATCTGCATTAGCCGCATGTGTTTCATGACGTTGCATTTCCAGATAGAAATCATCCCCAAACAAGTTCTTGAACCACATGATCGAATTTTCGGCAGCTTCCAATCTCCCTTTCATTATATGCTGCGGAACTTCACCTCCCAGACATGCGGAACTAATGATCAGCCCTTCATGATGTTTTTCAAGCAGTTCTTTATCTATACGCGGACGTCCGTAGAAGCCTTCTGTCCACGAAACGGAAACCATCTTGATCAAATTCTTGTATCCGGTCAGATTTTTAGCCAGCACGATCAAGTGCCATCCGCTTAAGTCCTCTTTGGTGTTTTTATTATGTCTCCCATTACGCGCGCAATAACATTCACATCCGATGATCGGTTTGAACAGTTGTGCTTCATGTTCCTTTATCTCACCTTCCAATTTTGCAATTTTGGCTAACGTTTCATCTGTAGGATTCTCTTGTTTACGTAATTCCGCTATTCCCTTTTTACAGGTCTTTATGACTCCCAGTGGTTTGCCGTTTTTCTTTTTTACTTTGTTGTAAAACTCTTTTATACCGAACATGTTTCCATGATCCGTAACAGCGATGGCAGGCATTTTATCTTTTGTCGCTTTGTCTAAAAGCGTATCAATAGCTGTCTGCCCATCCAATAGAGAATACTGCGTATGAAGATGTAAGTGTACGAATGGTTCCATTATTCTATTAGAAATGATGTGTAAATTTTCCCTAAAGTTACGAAAAAGGGTGAATGTACGGATGAAAAATGTATATTTGTCCCTATATAAAGATTACCATTTATGGCTTTACCTTTAAAGATCAGCTCTCTACTTCTTCTACTGTTTTTGACAGTAACTCCTTCTTATTCGCAAATCACCTATGGAGTGCGTGGCGGACTATCTTATTCTGCATTAATCCAGAATCTGGAGACTGAAAATAAAGTAGGAGCCCGCGCCGGATTTAGCGTAGGAGGACTAATGGATGTTCCTTTTTATCGTCGTTTTTCATTCCGCCCCGAAGTTTCGTTTGTCAATCAGGGAGGTTCCTTTTATTCGCGCATTGACAACGAAATAACAACCGTCAAGAATAAGTATAATTACTATTCCATACAAGTGCCTCTGAATATAGCTTATAATATCCCGATTTCCGGTGTGCGGATGAGTGTGATGCTCGGACCGGCAGTTGATTATGCCCTGTTTGGCATCCATACATATGAAGGAGAAAAGGCAAATCTTTCATTTGATAAAAAAGAAGTAGGGGAATTGAAGAAATGGGATATGGGGGTTAATATGGGTTTAGCTGTAAAATACGAGCAGGTGTTTTTTTCTATTAACGCTCTTTGTGGTGTGCTGGACCGCAGACAGGTAAAACGTGACGGTGAATCCCGCCTTTTTCAGAACAACGTAACTTTTTCATTTGGCTATTTCTTTCCCTAAATGCGGCATGATCCGTTTTTTACGTTTAACCATTATTGAGCAGGAGAATAAACGCAGCTAATGCCGCGATACCCGCGATGATTGCCAAAGCGATCTTGACCGGACTGTAAGGTCTGTCTCCGGTTACCCGTCCGGTTCGGGCATTCAGAAAAAAATGAAATAGCTTGTTCTTATAGATGTAGGAAGACATATAAACCGGAAGTAGTATCAATTTGAACTTGACTTCGCTGAAGCCGGTGTTTTTAGCTGTGATACGTTGCCGGTCTCCCCCTATATCTCTGCGGATGGCATAATCTATTTCTGTATTCATGATTTGTCTTGCCAGATCATAACCGTTATTCATATTCATTACATACTTTTCGGTTATAAATCCACTGAGGAAACGGTTGTCTGCTTCAACCATATTCATGCTGTCCCAGTTGTTTATTTTATTCATGATTTCGCGCGGAATCATACCTGAGGCAGGTACCATCACATCATCAAAAAACAGAGAAACATGTCCGCTGCGATGATACCAGCGTGTTTGGGTTACAGTACGTCTGTTTTTACCACTACCCACGGTCGTGGTGTAATTTACCCCCTTTTGTCCGGAATAGTCTGTTTCGGTTTGAGCGTCATACGTCCAGCACGGGATATATACCCCTTGCAATTGATGGGTATGCAGTGCTTGTTTTTTAAGTTTGTTGGGAGCAAACCACAAACGTTTTAACCAGGCGTCCAGATGCTTATGCGTTTCTCTTCCTTCGATCTTAAACGGAAGCAGGTAGGAGGGATGTATCAAACGTTCTTCATGCACATCACTCTCAATCAGCGGAGTGGTACAATAAGGACAGGCGGCAGACTTCACACTCTCATTGAATGTAGATTCTGCGCCACACTTTCTGCAACCGATGATTTTGGTTGTCTGTGTATTGAGTTCCTCAAAACTCCGGGCATACTGCTCGAAATCAAGTTCGTGAACCTCTTCTACTTTTTTTGACTCGATAGGCGTATCCGTGCCGCAATAATCACAATGAAGAAAATCTGTGCCCGGTTTGTATTTAAGGGCAGCGCCACAGTTCATGCACTGATAGGTGTCGCTGCCCAATCTTGTGTTTTCGGTTGTTCCCGACATGCTTTAATCTGTTTAAGGAAGAGGAGGAGGGGTTGCAGTAAATAAATCCTGCAGATCGGCTTGTTCTCCCGCTTGTGCCCAATTAGTCAATCCCTGTTTCCAGACAAGAGATTCGCGCGTAAGTTGTTGCGTGGCGACCAACTCTGCTAATGTACTTTTGTTGAGTGGCCCGTGTTGTTTGCCGTCTATTGCCACATAATAATTACCAACCCCGGGTATAGGCGGAGGAGTAGCTTGCGCTTGCCGGTTACTTTGCATTTGCCCTGCCATAGCCTGCGTCATCTGGTTTGCCATTGCCATTCCTGCCCCTAAGCCAATACCCATTCCGGCAGTTCCCGATGGATTTTCGGCAGCTGCTTCCATTGCTTTGGCCGCTTTCATCTTAGTCAGTTTATCCAGATCAATTTTTTCAAGACGACTCAGTTCGAATATTTCTTTCTTCACTTCGTCCGGCATCGAGATGTTCTCGATCAGGAATTTCGTCACGTCCATACCATAAGCCGTGAAGTCGTCTTTCATATAGCTGAATATAGCTGTAGAAAGTTCATTCAGGTTAGACGCGTAATTTTCAATAGGCAGATTGGTCTCGCCTACAGTATCCGAAAAACGGGTAACGATAATGCTTTTTAGCTGTTCCTGTATCTGGGCTGTTGTAAAGGTTTGGTTTGTACCTACAATTTCCCTGATAAAGACAGATGCCTCCGTAACTTTGAAGGAATACATACCGAAGGCACGGATTTCGACCATACCGAAACGGGCGTCATTCAAAATGATCGCGTTTTTAGTACCCCACTTCTGATCAATGAAATTCTTGGTGCTGACAAAATACACTTCCGCCTTGAATGGACTGTTGAAACCATATTTCCATCCTTTTAATGTACTAAGGATAGGTAAGTTCTGTGTGTTCAGCGTATAGGTTCCCGGAGAAAACGTGTCGGCAATCTGTCCTTCGTTTACAAAAACAGCCATCTGCCCTTCGCGCACCACTAATTTCGCGTTATTCTTAATCTCGTTGTTATGACGTTCAAAACGGTAAACAATCGTATCTTGCGTATTGTCTAAAAACTCGACAATATCAATTAATTCACCTCTTAATTTATCCCAAATCCCCATATTGTATCGTTTTTAATGGTTGTTGATAATGCTTTCCAAATATAATTATAATTTGATAAATGAACCGAGTCAGACGCATTTAAAGATCATGCCGTATTTAGTGTGAGAAACCATGTTTTTTATATCCAGTGCAAACGCATTTGAAGAAATAATAACCATTCGGTGTAATTTATTCTTCCTGATAGCGGATATCAAATCGTCCATAACTTATTGGACCTCCTTCAAATTCACCACTTATAATTCCATCTTTCTCATCAAACCGAGTGATGTTTAATGTGTTATTTCCAATAGAGTCTCTTCCGAAATAGAAGTTTTCTATTTTGCAGCTTCCTTCCTGTGGCTGAGGAATTGAAAAAGAAAGTGTCAAATCGGGCTTGACGATTACACGGGCTGACATCACCTCTTCGTCTTTTTGATAGATAAACTGAATAGAAGGAAAGTGAAGCGATGAATAACGCCCGCCTACATAAAGCCATCCATCTTTCAGACAGCCAAATGTGTTTTCACCTGTTGTTGTTGCTTCCGGCATAACCGTTATGTCAGTCGTTTTATCTTCACAGCCCCAAAGAATACAGGCGAAAAGAAGTGGTAATAAATATTTTTTCATTATGAGATTCTATTTGTGTGTTTAAAAGTAAAAGTTTAGTCCTGCTGAAATATTTAATCGGGAGACATTCAGCCTATTGTCAGAAAAATGAACACTGGTGTTTTCTCCATGATACAGTGTGTTTATTTTACTTAGTTTCGTGTATATAAATGCCGTTTCTAAAGATAATGCCCAGCGTTCTCCCAGTTTATATTCGGCTGTTCCTCCTATATGAGCGCCAAAATGACCACCTGTTGCCCGGCGTTCTTTCCCAAAAACGCGGCTGTCATTCAGATAAAACAGATAACCGGCGCCACCGTTGAAGGAAAGATTGAATTGCCCAGCCTGATAAACCCGGACAGTGAGTTTTGGAGCGATATAATGCGTGTAGATATGGTCGGAGCCTTGTGCATGTGTGCCGTCTGCCGAATAACCGGAATAGAGGACTCCTATCCCTATTTGTTTATGTGCCCAATAGTTGTATTGGGCATCCCAGGAGAAACCGGAGCAAAGCTTGTTTTCGTAACTACTTGTCGATTTAGTCAATCCTGCAGTTCCTCCGATCATATTGGCGTAACCTGCATAGACAGAGAACTGGTGCTTTTTCTCTTTTGTTTGGGCAGGAAGAACTCCGGGCAGTAGTAATAGGATGAAAATAAATAAGGGTGTTTTCATGTAATCTATAGTTTGAATCAGTATAGATATAGATGAAGTTTAAGGGAAAAATGTTGCATTGTTTATTTTACAGAATTATCTTAGGAAGATAACCTTTTGAACAAAAT
>DAIPZX010000035.1:0-11393 GCA_036781995.1 Massilibacteroides sp.
CATTACAATTGTACAACTTGTCAAAACGCAAGTCATGAGAACAACAAGAGAACTATTAGTTATTGAAAAGCCTTCTCAAAAACTACTCGATTTTGTTCGGGGTTTAGAAAGAAGGAAAGAGGAAGTCCGGCAGGAACTTATCAGTAAAAAAGATAAATACTTCTGTGCAAAAAAGTAATTAATGAATATCACTATCCCTATTGAATGTGCTGAAGGTCATCAATATTTACTTAAATTAGATATGTTCTCTCAACGCATGAAAGAAATTTTTGAAATAGATAAATAAAAGGGTGGTCGTTTGACTACCCTTTTATTATAATAGTGAGTTTTTTTCTTTCGGGGAAAGGGGGTATCTTTGTTTTTATGAAGAAATTAGTGATTGTTGGATGTGGACGTCTGGGGCTGATTGTGGCTGAGGCGGTTGTTAATGGGGTGTTGCCGGATTATGATCTGGTGGGTGTTTATTCGCGTTCTGCGGAGAAGATGGAGCGTTTTACTTCGTTGATGGGAAAGCATGGGCGAGCTTGTGTTGCCTGTCATTCTATCGCGGAGTTGTTGGCTTTGAAACCTGATTATCTGGTTGAGACGGCTTCTCCGGCGGCTATGCGTGAGTTGGCTGTGCCGGCATTGAAGCATGGTACTTCTATTGTGACTTTGTCTATCGGTGCTTTTGCTGATGAGGGTTTTTATCGGGAGGTGATTGATACGGCAAAGGCGAACGGTACGCGTGTGCATATTGCGTCTGGCGCGACAGGAGGCTTTGATGTGCTTCGCACGGCTTCTTTGATGGGGAATGCTTCCGCGAGGTTTTTTAATGAGAAGGGACCGAATGGGCTGAGGGGCACGGCTGTTTATGATGAGGCTCTGCATACGGAGCAGCGTGTTGTGTTTCAGGGAAACGCTGTGGAGGCGATTGCTCTGTTTCCGACCCGGGTAAACGTGACGGTAGCCGCTTCCAGAGCATCGGTCGGACCGGAAAATATGCAGGTGACGATGCAGTCTACTCCCGGTTTTGTGGGTGACACGCAGCGAGTGGAGATTAAAAATGACCAGGTGCGCGCTGTTGTGGATGTTTACAGCGCTACACCTGAAATAGCAGGCTGGTCGGTTGTGAGCACCCTGCTTAATATAGTTTCACCGATTGTATTCTGACAGGTTGGCCAGTACTTTCTCGCTCAGACGGTCGAACGCCTGACGGGTACGACCGGTCGATGTTTGCATACAGCGTACCTTTGGGTGTTTAAGCAGATGCTCTCCTCCCAGAGCGCCTGTGCTGTCGCAGAAGCAGAGGTTTTCTTTTTCCAGCCATTGTGTAAACGGTGCTTCATCCCAGGCAGGGGAGAGGCCTACATTAAATAGAATCTTTCTATTGCCTATATGCCTGAATTCTTCTTCATGCAGCAGGATGGTGTTTTTGTTCAGGCAGCAGATGATGACTTCATTTTTGGCGAGAAGTTCCTGTAGGGGTTGATATTGGTATCCTTTGGCTGTAGCTTGCGGCTTTTCGCTGCGAGCGAAGTAACCGATCTCCGCGCCGAAGAACTTTAACGCGTCCGCAATCATGCCTCCTAATTTTCCAAGTCCGATGACCCCAGCTTTTAGTCCGGTGATTTCACGGGGCATATCCTCCCACGGTTCCTGTCCGAACCCATGCAAACAGCGCACTAACTCGCTGATCACGTATTCGACCACGCCTTCATCGCCATAATCCCGGATACCCGTTACTGTAATACCTCTTTCGTTGGCGTAGAGGATATCGACATTTGCGCTTTCCGGTGAATACAAAGAGCAGCACATGCCGATATATTTCACATTCGGACATTTTTCCAACGCCGCGCGGTTAATACGGGAAGTATAACTCAGGAGTACGGCATCCGCATCTCCGATCCGTGCGGCAACCTCGTTGTCGTCTGCCGGAATGTCGTTATACATAATTACTTCCTTCGCGTAGGCATACAATTCCTTTTCAGCCGAAGGAATCAGGCTGACCGGTTCTATCGCAATAAGTTTTTCGAACATATTAATTGAGTTTAAAGCATTAAATATAGGCTAAAAAAAGCAGGTTGAAAAATTCTGTTTTCATAATCTGATATTCACTTAACTCGCGCCGGATTGAAAACAAGTTCTTTTTCATCTGCATCATTCAGATTTATTGCTTAATTTTGCGGCGTCTGACTTATTGTAATATATGGAGTGGAAGAAGCGGGATAGTTATTTTATCCAATGGTTTGTGGGCATGGGGGATTTGATCATTCTTAACCTTATGTTTTTTTTTGTATATCACATGCTGGGAGAAGTGTATTCTTCCGCCATGGCGCCTTCGATGAGGGAAGTAATTCTTTTATTGAACTTTTGTTATTTCTTCTCTTTGTATTTTGTGCCCATGCAGTTGCATCTATCGGTTGTTTTTATCGATAAACTTGTGCAGCGTGCGTTTATGCAGGTCACTTTGTTTCTTTTCTTTTTTGCCACCTGCCTTACTTTTTTGAATATCAGCGATTTGCTGGCTGCCTTTTTGTTGGTTTATTACGCATCGACTGTTATCGTGTTTTCTCTTTGGCAGGTGTTTGTAAGAGTTTGTTTGAAAGCCTATCGTAAAAAAGGTCTTAATTCGAAAAAAATAATTATTGTAGGTGCAGGTAAAAACGGGATGGAACTTTATAAGGTGATGAAAAACGATTTGACCTACGGGTTTAAGATCATGGGTTTTTTTGATGATAATATTTCTCTCAAGCACGTCTTGCCTGATTATCTGGGGTTAACCAGCGAGGTGGAATCTTATATGATTAAAAATGAAGTGGATGAAATGTACTACACTTTGCCCGGTACGCAAGACGAAAAATTAATCAGACTACTGAATTTCGCAGAAAAAAATATGATACGATTCTATATTGTTCCTGAATTCTACCGGAATGTTAAAAAAAGCCTTGTGATGGATGTTATCGAATACATTCCCTTGCTTTCTGTAAGGCGCGAACCCTTACAGGCAGCATACAATCGCTTTCTGAAACGTTGTTTTGATATTGTTTTCTCGCTCTTGGTTTTGGTCAGTATCTTTCCGATTTTATATATCGTTGCCGGTTTGTTGATCAAAATGTCCTCCAAAGGTCCGGTGATTTTTAAACAAAGACGTACCGGATTATACGGTCACGATTTTGAATGTTATAAGTTTCGCACCATGCGCGTGAATGAAGACGCGGATGAAAAGCAGGCGCAGAAAAATGATCCGCGAACAACTAAGATAGGTACTTTCCTCAGGAAGACGAATTTGGACGAATTTCCTCAGTTTTTTAATGTATTGCTGGGCGAGATGTCTGTTGTAGGACCACGCCCGCATATGCTGAAGCACACAGAACTTTATTCAGCGATTATAGATAAGTATATGGTTCGCCATTTAGCCAAACCCGGTGTGACCGGATGGGCTCAGGTAACCGGATACAGAGGTGAAACCAAGACATTAGAGCAAATGGAGGGCAGGGTTCAAAGAGATGTTTGGTATATTGAGAACTGGTCTTTCTTTTTGGATTTGAAAATTATTGTGGTGACCGTTATTAATATGTTTAAGGGCGAGAAGAATGCTTATTGACTTGGTTTATGCACACTTTCTCTTGTTTTGTGTAGTTGGAAAATAATTAATTGTATATTTGTACCCGTTATGGGAAGGATTTTAGCCATAGATTACGGGCGTAAAAGAACAGGACTTGCGGTGACAGACACCATGCAGCTGATTGCAAATGGCTTGACTACCTTGTCGAGTGCCGAGCTTGAAACTTTCTTGTCTGATTATATAAAGAAAGAGCCTGTTGAATTATTTGTATTGGGACTTCCGAAACAGATGAATAATCAACCGTCTGAAAACATGAAATATGTAGAACAGTTTGCCGCGAGACTGGAACGTCTTTTCCCTTCGATCCCCATAGCATTTTATGACGAACGTTTTACCTCCGTACTTGCCCATAAGGCAATGTTGGATGGCGGACTTAAAAAACAACAAAGACAAAACAAAGCGCTTGTAGACCAAATCAGTGCAGTAATCATTCTGCAATCTTATTTAGAAAGTAAAAAATATCAATATAAACTATGATTCTACCGATATATCTTTATGGACAACCTGTTTTGAGAGGAGAAAATAAGGAGATTACTTCTGCTTATCCTAATCTGAAGGAATTAGTTGGCAATATGTTTGAAACGATGTATAATGCGGATGGAGTGGGTTTGGCAGCGCCTCAGGTGGGTTTGTCTATCCGGCTTCTGGTGATTGATGCCGATGTATTGGCTGATGACTTTCCCGAGTGCAAGGGCTTTAAACGTGCCATGATTAACCCCCGGATTACAGCGCGTAGCGAGGAGCAGGTGTCAATGGAAGAAGGATGCCTCAGCTTTCCCGGATTGCACGAAAAAGTATCCCGTGCGAAAAGTATCCGCATAACCTATCTGGATGAGGAGTTGATTGCCCACGAAGAAGAGTTGCATGGTTTTGCCGCGCGAGTAGCGCAACACGAATATGAGCATCTGGAAGGAGGCGTATTTATCGACAATATATCTCCGATCCGGAAGCAATTAAGCAAAGGAAAATTAAACAATATAATTAAAGGTACAGCTCGTTGTGCTTATCGCACAAAGGTTGTAGGAAAATAATTAACTAATTAAGTCAATCGTTATGACAGATTTAAGTAAAGACATTCAGGAACTGAGACATAAGAAAGAAGTTCTGAAGAAAGGCGGTGGAGATGCCGCTATCGAAAAACAAATCGCCATGGGTAAATTAACAGCCCGTGACCGTATTCTTTCTTTGTTGGATCAAGAATCCTTTCAAGAGTTTGATATGTTTGTTAAGCATGATGGTCGTGATTTCGGGTTGGACAAGAAAGACTTTCCCGGTGACGGTGTCATTACAGGTACAGGTACTATCTATGGCTCTCCTGTATGTATTTATGCACAAGACTTTACGGTTGCCGGTGGATCTCTTGGTCTTCACCACGCCCGTAAGATTACAAAAATCATGGATCACGCATTGAAAATGAGATGTCCGGTTATTGGTATCAATGACTCGGGAGGTGCCCGTATTCAGGAAGGAGTAGGAGCGCTTGCCGGTTATGGTGAGATTTTCTACCGAAACACGATTGCCTCAGGTGTGATTCCACAGATCTCATTGATCCTCGGTCCGTGTGCCGGTGGCGCTGTTTATTCACCTGCCTTAACCGACTTCGTGTTTGTTGTAGAGAATATTTCCAAAATGTTTATCACCGGTCCGAATGTGATTAAGACCGTTTTAGGTGAAGATGTTTCGATGGAAGAATTAGGTGGTGCGCGTGTTCATGCTGAAATTACAGGAAATGCTCATTTCTATGCCAAGACAGAGAACGAATGTTTTGATCAGATCAAAGCATTGATCAGTCTTATTCCGGCAAACAACACACAGAAATCCGCAGATATTGAAGCAAAAGCGCCTGCTACCAAACTAAATATAGAAGCAGTCGTGCCTGCTGATCCAAAACAGCCATACGATGTGCGTGATGTCATCAAATGTATTGCGGATGACTCTGCGTTTCTGGAAGTACAGGAGCTTTGGGCGGCTAATATTGTAATCGGTTTCGGACGTATTGGCGGAGAAACGGTTGGCTTTGTTGCTAACCAGGCTATGGTGCTTGCCGGTGTGCTTGACTGTGACAGTGCAGACAAGGCGGCTCGCTTTATACGTTTCTGTGATTCATTTAATATCCCGATTATTACGTTGGAAGATATGCCGGGCTACCTGCCGGGCATCGATCAGGAGCACGCCGGTGTGATTCGTCATGGAGCGAAAGTGCTTTATGCTTATTCTGAAGCGACTGTCCCTAAAATCACGGTTATTCTGCGTAAAGCTTATGGCGGTGGCTACATTGCCATGAACTCACGTCATTTGGGTGCAGACTTTGTTTTTGCGTGGCCAAGTGCAGAAATCGCAGTGATGGGTCCGGAAGGCGCGGCAAATATTATTTTCCGTAAAGAAATTGAAGAAGCTGAAGATAAAAACGCAATGCGTGAAGAAAAAGTGAAGGAATACATTGAGAAGTTCGCTAATCCTTATGTAGCTGCATCCAAGGGCTTCATAGACTCTGTTATTGAACCGAAAGAAACCCGCGCTTTATTATTACATGCGTTGAAACTGTCGGTTTTGAAAGAAGAATTCAGACCAATGAAAAAACATGGATTACCTCCATTTTGATCTTTATTAACGACAAATAAAAATGGAAAATAAAAATACAGAATATGTAGACTTTGTTGTCACTGCCCGTAAATACAAAACGACTTTGACAAAAAAGTATCTTGATCGGAAGCCATGGCAACCTATTCAACCAGGTGATGTAAATGCTCATTTACCCGGAACAGTAATGGAAATCATGGTGAAAGAAGGCGATCAGGTGGAGAAAGGGCAATTGCTCTGTATTCATGAAGCTATGAAAATGTTGAACAGAATAGTCGCTCCGTGCGCCGGAGTGGTAAGCAAAGTAAACGTTAACATAGGAGATCGAATAGCAAAAAACCATTTGATGGTCAAAATTGAAACAAAATAAGATAAAATCCTTATTTTTGCCTTTCAAGAAATTAGAATAATGACAAGAAAGGCCATATTTTCAATTTTACTATTCCTATTTTCACTTGCGGCTTTTGCGCAGATCAATACCGACCGAGTATTAACGATAGGACGTAATGCTTTATATTTTGAAGATTATGTTTTATCTATCCAATACTTTAATCAGGTAATCAAAGCAAAACCATGGATGGCGGAACCGTATTTTTATCGTGCGGTAGCTAAAGTGAACTTAGACGATTATAAGGGGGCCGAGGAAGACTGTTCTTTATGTCTTCAGCGGAACCCCTTTTTAGTACAGGCATATTATGCCCGTGGTATAGCCCGCCAAAGCCAGGAAAATTACCGGGAAGCCATAACCGATTACGCAAAAGGACTTGAACTGAAACCCGGAGACCGGCAGATGATGGTTAATATGGCTGTTGCTTATATTCAGGAGAAGGATTATGACGGAGCGGAGAAAGTGTTTGATGACCTCATGGAAGCCCATCCTAAATACGCGATGAACTATATGACCCGTGGAGCTATGTTTCTCGAAAAAGGGGATACAATTCGCGCGCTTGAAGACTATAATAAATCCATAGAAATGGATCCTTATTACGCGTCTTCTTTCGGAAACAGGGCGCTGATCTACTATCAGATGAATCGATTGGATGAGGCGCTGGCCGACCTGAATGAAGCGATCCGGCTGAACACGCGTGAAAGCGGTTATTATATCAACAGAGGACTTGTGCGCTATCAGAAGAATGATTTGCGTGGTGCTATGGCTGATTATGATCAGGTTGTTTCTATGGATAGCCAGAACCTGATCGCTCACTTTAACAGGGGGCTTCTTCGTGCTCAGGTAGGAGATAATAATCGAGCAATAGAAGACTTTGATGTAGTTATTGATTTGGAGCCGGACAACTATATAGCCTACTATAACCGGGCTTTATTAAGATTGGAGACGGGGGATGATGTCGGAGCTGTTCGTGACTTCGATGTGGTAATCAATCAATACCCCAATTTTATAGCCGGTTATTATAGTCGCGCCGAGGCTAAGCGTAAGATTCGCGATTTTGCCGGAGCTGACCGGGATGTCTGGACTGCCTATCAAAAAGAGCAGGGAACGGATACTTCTGCTGCTTCTGCCGGAACGACGGCAAGTACTTCCTCGCAAAATAAGAAAGATGATGATCAGGAAGATAATACCCGTGAAAAGTCGGATAAGAATATCAATAAGTTCAACCGTCTTGTGGTATATGATAAGGAAGAGGAGCGTAAGAGCAAATACCAAAGTGAAGTGCGCGGACGTGTGCAGGATAAGAACGTACGTGTCGATATCGAGCCTCAGTTTGTTCTTACTTATTATGAAAAACCCGATCAGGTGAAATCGCTGGTTTACTACGACAAAATGGTCGAAGCCTATAATAGTCGGAAACGTCTGCCGATGTTGTTGAGGCTGACTAATCAGGAAGCGGCTCTTAATGAATATCAGGTAGACCAACATTTTGCTTCGATAGATAATTATTCGGCAAAAATAGATGCTGATCCATCCGACATGGACCTGTATTTCGGTAGGGCATTAGACTATATGCTGGTTCAGGACTTTGCTGAAGCCATTAAAGATTTTGATAAAGTGGTGTCTTTAGACGCGTCTTTTGTAATGGCTTATTTTAATCGTGCCATTGTTCGTTACAAACAATTGGAATATGATCTTTCCCATTCTTCAGATCAGAACGATTTGTCTATGCTTGATAAGCAACTGAATGTAAGTACTCCGTTTAATTCGCAGCCGTCATCGGTAAATAATCAGCCTCTTCAAGCCGGATTTAAAGACAGTAAGCGTGCTTATGAGCATGAAATGATTGTTCGGGATTATGATATGGTAATCAAATTAAATCCGGACTTTGTTTACGCCTACTTCAACAGAGGGAATCTTCGTTGTTCACAAAAAGATTTCAGAGCAGCTGTTTTAGATTACAATGAGGCCATAAGTCGGGAGCCCGAGTTTGCAGAAGCTTATTTCAATCGCGGTTTGGCGAGATTGTCATTGGGCGATACAAGCAGGGGTATTGCCGATTTGAGTAAAGCCGGCGAATTAGGTATAATTAACGCATACAATATTATTAAACGAATGACAAGCAATTGATTTTTTACAGGTTAAAAGCCTGTATTTTATAAAAGAATCGTAAATTTGCACCTTGAATTTAAGAAATTTAGCGAACAAGATATGATTAAGATAACATTTCCGGATAATTCCGTAAGAGAATATGCTGCAGGAACTACATCGATGCAAATAGCAGAGAGTATCAGTTCTCGTTTAGCGCAGGATGTTTTGGCAGCAAGTGTGAATGGCGAAACCTGGGATCTTACCCGTCCTATCACACAGGATGCCACGGTGAAATTATACAAGTGGGAAGACGAAGAAGGTAAGCATGCTTTCTGGCACTCAAGCGCTCACTTGATGGCGGAAGCTTTACAAATACTTTATCCGGGAGTGAAGTTCGGAATAGGTCCTGCTATTGAAAACGGATTTTATTATGATGTTGATCCCGGAGAAGGAGTAACGATCAAAGAAGGCGATTTCCCTGCAATCGAAGCTAAAATGGTAGAGTTGGTCGCTAAGAAGGAAGAAATTCGCCGCCGGGAAATATCCAAAGCCGATGCCTTGGCTATGTTTGACGATAGGGGAGAAGTTTATAAGACCGAGTTGATAAGCGAACTTGAGGATGGTAAAATAACGACCTATACGCAAGGTGAATTTACCGATTTATGCCGTGGCCCTCACTTACCTAATACCTCTTATCTGAAAGCTGTTAAGATATTAAGTGTTGCCGGAGCATACTGGCGCGGAGATGAAAAAAGAAAACAATTAGTTCGTCTTTATGGTATTACTTTCCCTAAAAAGAAAATGCTGGACGAATATCTGGTGTTACTTGAAGAGGCAAAGAAAAGAGATCATCGTAAGATTGGAAAAGAACTGGAACTGTTTGCTTTCTCTACAGCAGTTGGTGCGGGTTTACCTTTGTGGTTGCCTCGCGGCACACAACTTCGGCTTAAACTGGAAGATTTCCTGAAAAGAATTCAGAAAAAATATGGTTATCAGCAAGTGATAACTCCTCACATCGGAGCAAAACAATTATACGTGACTTCCGGTCACTATGCAAAATACGGAAAGGATTCCTTTCAACCCATTCATACCCCACAAGAAGGCGAAGAGTTTTTGCTTAAACCAATGAACTGCCCTCACCATTGTGAGATATATAAAGCATTTCCACGCTCTTACAAAGACTTACCGGTTCGTTTTGCTGAGTTTGGTACGGTTTATCGTTATGAACAGAGTGGAGAATTGCACGGTCTGACCAGAGTTCGCGGATTTACTCAGGATGACGCGCATCTATTCTGCCGTCCGGATCAATTGAAAGATGAGTTCCTTAAAGTAATGGATATTATATTCATCATCTTTAAAGCACTTGACTTTGAGAACTTTGAAGCTCAGATTTCATTACGCGACCCGGAAAATAAAGAAAAATATATTGGCTCGGACGAAAACTGGGACAAGGCAGAACGAGCTATTGTCGAAGCTTGTCAGGAAAAAGGACTAAAAGCGCGCATAGAATTAGGTGAAGCCGCTTTTTATGGTCCTAAATTAGACTTTATGGTGAAAGACGCGCTCGGTAGAAGATGGCAGCTGGGAACCATACAGGTAGACTATAACCTGCCTGAACGTTTCGAACTGGAATATACCGGAGAAGATAATAAAAAACACCGCCCTGTGATGATTCACAGAGCGCCTTTTGGATCCATGGAACGCTTTGTCGCAGTTTTGATCGAACATACAGGAGGTAAATTCCCCTTATGGTTGACTCCTGATCAGGTATGTATACTGCCTGTCAGCGAGAAGTTTAATGACTACGCCTGGGAAGTTGCCAAGACATTGGAAAATCAGGATATACGCGTATTGGTTGACGATCGAAACGAAAAAGTAGGTCGTAAAATACGCGATAATGAACTGAAAAGAATACCTTATATGTTGATCGTTGGTGAAAAAGAAGCCGAAAAAGGAGAAGTTTCAGTAAGAAAACAGGGAGAAGGTGATAAAGGTTCGATGGAAATTACTACCTTTGCAACTCTTTTGTGCGAAGAAGTAGAAAGTATGATGAATCGTTGGCAAAAAACAAATTAAATATAATAGAGGAGAATAAAGCTTTTTGAATGAAGAATGACGGCTTAAAAGATCAGTACAGAATAAACGAACGGATTAAAGTTCGGGAAGTTCGCTTGGTTGGAGATAATGTGGAAAACGGAGTTTACCCTATTTCTCAGGCATTGAAGATTGCAGAAGACCTGGACTTGGATTTAGTTGAGATTTCACCTAATGCTGCCCCCCCTGTTTGTAGAATAACCGATTATCAGAAATTTGTTTATCAACAAAAGAAAAGACAGAAAGAGCAAAAAGCTAAATCTGTGAAGGTTGTTGTTAAAGAAATTCGTTTTGGACCACAAACTGATGATCATGACTACAATTTTAAATTGAAGCATGCCAAAGGTTTCTTAGAAGAAGGTGCAAAAGTGAAAGCTTATGTGTTCTTTAAAGGACGTTCGATTTTATTTAAAGAGCAAGGAGAAGTGTTGTTGTTGCGTTTTGCCAATGATTTGGAAGATTACGGAAAGGTAGAACAATTACCTGTGTTGGAAGGAAAGAGGATGATAATTATGCTATCTCCTAAAAAGGCTCCGACTGCTGCTGCAAAACCCGTAAAAAAGGTTGTTGCTGCTCCCTCTGCTCCAAACAAAAAAGCGGAAGAACAAACAGCAGATAAAGAATAAAAAATTA
>DAIPZX010000036.1:0-11084 GCA_036781995.1 Massilibacteroides sp.
CTTTTGTGATGATCTCGATAACAGAAAGCTGTAATCTGGCTTGTAGCGGCTGCTGGGTTTCCCAAGGTGGAAAAAAGTCATTAACGCTCGCACAATTAGACGGAATCATTACCGGTTGCAAGCAGAAAGGCTCCTACTTTTTCGGTATTTTAGGGGGTGAACCTCTGCTATACAAAGGACTTCTGGATATGATGGAAAAACATGCAGACTGTTATTTCCAGTTATTCACCAATGGCGTTTTGCTAACAGAAGAAGTAGCGATGCGCCTGAAAAAGATGGGCAACGTAACGCCATTGATCAGTATTGAAGGACTGAAAGAAGAAAGTGATATCCGCCGGGGGAAAGACGATGTGTTCGAGAAGACACTTGCCGGAGTACGTGCCTGCCGGAAAGCCAAACTCATCTTCGGAGCGGCTGCCAGCATTTGCAAAAGCAATTATGCCGATCTGGTAAACAGAAAATATATCGAGTTAATAGCCAAAGAAGGAGCGCATTATTTGTGGTATTATATTTATCGTCCGGTAGGGGCTGATCCGAACGCGTCTAACGCGCTCGATAAGGAAGAAGTGCTTTCTTTCCGCCGGTTTGTGGTGGAGCAGCGGAAAGACGCGCCTTTGTTTATTATCGAAACCTATTGGGACGACAAGGGCAAGGCGCTTTGTCCCGGTGCTACGGGGATGAGTCATCATATAGCGCCATCGGGAGCATTGGAATTTTGTCCGCCTATCCAGATGGCAAAAGACTTTATCAATGCCGATGGCTCTAATCTCGCCGAGTTGTTTGAAAAGTCGGAATTCTTAGCTGATTTCCGGAAAATGACGGCAGAGAGTTCGCGCGGTTGCATCCTACTGGAAGACCCACAGAAGATGGTTGAGTTTTTGGAAAAGCACCAGGCGATCGATAGTACCAGCCGGAATGCCGTGCTGGAAGAATACAAAAAGATGACCCCACTGGCGGGACACAACTTGCAAGGGGAAGAAATTCCGGAAGCGAACACCCTGTATAAATTAGTGAAAAAGAAATATTTCTTTGGATTCGGAGCATACGGATAAGTTTGAAAGCTTAGTTTAAATGGATACAAAACAAATACATACCATACCGCATACTTACCGGGAGCGGAATAACCTGCGAAATCTAATCAATGATTTCGTTAGCGAGCAACCGCTTGGTCCTCCGTTATCCATGGAAGACCTGTCCGGACTTGCCGACCGATTGATTCAGATCCATGCACTTAACCCCGGCATACAGGGGTGGCTCATGGTAGAGATTAACAATTGCGTATGGCGCGAGACGGTAGCATCCATCCCTTACGAGAAACGGATTTTGCTCCTTCCCAAATGCTTGAGTAATTCTACAAAATGCACGGCAGATATGGACGAACTGGGACTTTTATGCCGCCGGTGTAACAGTTGTACGATTCCGAATCTGCAAGACAAAGCGGACGAATTGGGCATGATGAGTATCGTAGCGGAAGGATTTACGTCGGTGATAGGATTGGTTGAAAACCGGGTGGTAGACACTGTGATCGGGGTCAGCTGTTTAGATTCATTGGAAAAGGCCTTTCCGCTGCTTATCAACAATGCCGTGCCCGGATTGGCTATACCGCTGAATAAAGCAGGCTGCAAAGACACGGATGTAGACCTCGCCTATGTTGAACAACTCATCACCATGCAGTCTGACAAGGAAGCTTACCTGTTGGATTACGAACAATTGAAATCCACGATCAAAGCCTGGTTTGCCGCTGAAAACCTATCGACCTTATTGTCCCGTTCGGATGATCACACCTCTGTTATAGCCCGCGAATGGCTGAGCGGCGATGGGAAGCGATGGCGCCCCTATCTGCTGGTGGCCACTTATCTTGCCTTAACAGGCAAAAAAGAGATCCCTCAAGAAGTGCAATTGGCTGCTGTTTCGGTGGAGTGCTTCCACAAAGCATCGCTGGTGCATGATGACATACAAGATAACGACACGATGCGTTACGGCAAAGAAACCGTAAATGCAACGTATGGTACCTCCATTGCAATCAATGTGGGTGACATCCTGCTCGGAGAAGGCTACCGCTTGCTGACCCATTCCGGCAACATGAATTTAGTCAGCGTAACAGCGGATGCCCATGTATCCCTTTGCAAAGGGCAGGGAATGGAACTGGAATGGAGCACCCATCCACGCGCGCTGACCATGGATTTTGTGTTGGATATTTTCTGTAACAAAACCGTTCCCGCATTTGACGTTGCCCTGATCATGGGTGTTATCTGCGCAGGGAATGACCCGGAATTAATAGATACA
Source organism: Massilibacteroides sp. (assembly GCA_036781995.1). GTDB lineage: Bacteria > Bacteroidota > Bacteroidia > Bacteroidales > Tannerellaceae > Massilibacteroides. Next base: position 2,287 of record DAIPZX010000036.1, read on the forward strand.
TTACATACCTATTCCCGAGCATTGGGCATTGCTTATCAGCTGCAAGACGATACAGAAGATTTCGATACGGACGAACCGGTGATGTTACGTCCGTCTGCTGTATTGGCAGCACTCTGTGAGCAAGAAACAGACGCATGCTTTACAGCATCGTTATTGCAAAGCAAGGACATGAAAGCTTTTCTGAATCTGCCGGAAAATAAGCAGGCATTGGAAACGGCGCTTAACCGGGTCAGAGAAATGACAGCCCGGTATCACCGGGAGGCATTAGACAGTCTGCATGGGATACGGAACACGGAATTGAAGCGACTACTCTTCAGAGTTACCCAACGAATCTTAAAAACACAGGACTAAAAAGTGTAAAACCGATGAAAACTACGTTGTCGATGAAGTTATTTGGAACCTTGCAAAAGGGAAAGGCGCAATTGAATACAGAGGCTATTCATACAATTGCCGGCTTTGTCGAATCACAACGCACGGAAGAAGATGCATTTATGGATAAAGGCGGGAAAGCCGACCTGTATTATACTTTGTTCGGCTGGATGTTGTGTTATATACTGGGCATCCGGCTGGATTCCGGAAAGATGACCGCCTATCTGGCTAAACAGGATAAAGAAAAGCTGGATCTGATTCATTATGCGGCGTATATGCGCTGTTTGCTGATTCAGCAAGTTATGATCAAAAGGAAAGCCGGCTTATTGCTGCAATCCTTTTTCACGAAAGAGGTCAGGGCATTGGATGAATTTGACGGCGTTCCGCATAATGATTTATATGCGCCCTATACCCAGTTTATCCGGTTATCTCTGTTGGAAGATACAGGAAACCGGATCAAGCATAAAAAGCAGGATATGGAGCTGTTGGCTTCCTATCGCTTGCCGGATGGCGGATTTATGAATACGCGGGATGGAGTGACAGCAACCACCAATGCAACGGTTGCCGCGCTGGCTGTTCAAGGTCAGTTGATCGGATACAAAGAAAATGAAGATATCTTTTATCTGCGTGATTTGCAGGAAAAATCGGGAGGATTCGCTGCCGCCAAGGCCTCGCCTGTTCCCGACCTGTTATCTACGGCGACTGCTCTTTTTACCTTGAAGTCTTACGGTGTTCTGCCGAACTATCCCGCCCGGGATTTTATAGAGGCGCATTGGATGGATACGGGAGGCTTCGCGGCAACGTTATTGGAAGACAGAAGTGATGTGGAATATACATTTTATGGTCTATTGGCATTGGGCGCAATAAAATGAAAAACAAAAAAGAATGAGAAAAAAGCAAACAGAGGAAATGATCGGAGTGGTTCGCAAGCGGCTTTTGGAACAGCAGCCTGCCGATGACGCTTTGTGGAGGGGCGAATTATCTTCAAGCGCCATATCTACATCCGTATCTGTTTTTGCTTTATATATGGTAGACAAGGATAAGTACGCGTCTTATATTCAACAGGGAGCAGAATGGCTACAGGCGACGATGCACCCGGACGGTTCGTGGGGAGACACGGTGGAAAGCCCTTCCAATATGACCGCTACGCTGCTTACTTATGCTTCTCTTTGCGCTATCGGCGCTCCTCCTCAAAAGACAAAAGAATTGCTGACGGGCAAGTTTGAAGGCTCGACCGACCAACATATAATCAAAGGGGTGCTTGCCTATTATGGGAAAGATCTGACCTTCTCCGCTCCTATTCTGGTGATGTGTGCCCTTGCCGGTGTTATTTCCAGTTGGGACAAGATACCGCAATTGCCATTCGAAGTATCGGTATTGCCGCAACAGCTTTTCCGTTTCTTCCGTCTGCCGGTGGTAAGTTACGCGATTCCGGCGTTAATTGCCGTAGGGATACTACGCTATAAAAAAGGAAAGAAGCATCTTTTCTCTTGCATTCGCGAGTCGTTTATCAGCAAGTCGCTACAGGTGCTCGAAAAGTTGCAACCTGCCAATGGAGGCTTCTTAGAGGCAGCTCCGCTGACTGCTTTCGTTGCCATGTGTATGAGCGGCGCAGGCTATCGCGACCATATCGCCACTCAACGAGGAGTCAGGTTTCTGACGGAAACAGTCCGTCCGGACGGTTCCTGGCCGATTGATACCGATCTCGCCTCCTGGGTTACGGCATTGAGTGTACGAGCTTTGGAAAATGATATAACCAACAAACAAGGGCTTGCCGAAAAAATCAAACAGCATGCTTTTAAATCAAAGCATCCTTTCACAGGAGCGAAAGAAGGCGGTTGGGCGTGGACAGACCTTCCCGGAGCAGTGCCCGACGCGGATGACACATCCGGCTCGTTGGTTGCCCTGCATATACTGCTCGATGGTCAGTATTGCCCGGAAGCAGGTAAAGGAATAGAATGGTTGTTAGCGCTTCAGAATACCGATGGCGGTATGCCTACCTTTTGTAAAGGCTGGGGAAAACTTCCCTTCGACCGGAGCAGTCCCGATATCTCAGCCCATTCGATTCTGGCATTCCGGCTATGGCTCGATGTTCTCCCCGGAGAACTCCGGAAGAAATGCCGGAACAGCATGTGGCGCATGCTGAAATGGATGCATACCATACAAGCAGCCGATGGTTCGTGGACACCTTTGTGGTTTGGAGACCAAGACGCAAAAGACGAGCGGTCTCCCGTTTACGCAACGACCATGACGGTAGAATATCTGGCAGGTGCTACAGAACCGATAGCTCGAGAGATGGCATTGAAAGGACTGGAATACATTCTTTCGACACAAAATGCCGATGGCGGCTGGGGCGGCGCCAAAGATGTGGCATCGAAAGTAACATTGACCGCCCGCGCCCTGAGCGCATTAGCCTCCTACCCTCAAACAGAACCGGAGCCGATGAACCGGGCTTTTGATTTTCTTTACCGAAAATATCAAGAAGGAGAATTATATCGGCGCGAACCGATCGGGTTATACTTTTCCCGCTTATGGTACTCGGAAGAGTTATACAATATTACATTTGTATTGAATGCATTAAAGAAATATAAACCAATAATAACAAGAAAGGTATGAATACAAAAAACAAAGTTAGGTCTCTCATTTTCGTGATGATCGTATTGGCTGTTTCCGGCATGGAATTAAAAGCTCAAGATTGGCACCAATGGCGTGGTTCCGACCGTAGTGGCGTTTCAAAAGAAACCGGTCTTAATCTGGATTGGTCAACCAAAAAACCAGCTCTTTCATGGACTTTCAGAGAGTCGGGATCCGGGTATTCTTCTCCTACGGTTGTAGGGACAACGCTTTATTGTCAAGGCGCTACAGATAATAAGGGTTTTGCATTCGCTCTGGATACAAAAACCGGTCAATTGAAGTGGAAACAAGAACTCGGTACGGAAACCGTTCCGGATCGTGAAAACTGTCCTCGAGGTTCGGTTACTGTAGATGGCGATAAATTGTATCTGATTCGCGGTATCGGTCAGATTCACTGTCTTTCGGCAGCTGACGGCAAAGTGTTGTGGCAAAAAGATTTCACATCGGATTTCAACGGGAAATATATGTCGCGCTGGGGTTACAGCGAATCCCCTTTAATCGATGGCAACCTGGTTATCTGTACTCCCGGCGGTGCGGATGGAACCCTGATCGCACTTGACAAAAACACCGGCGCAATGGTTTGGAGAACAACAGACTGGACAGACGAAGCGGGTTACTCCTCTCCGATTGTTGCCGATGTGGATGGCATACGGCAGTATATCCAACAATCGGCTAAAGGCGTAGCAGGCGTGTCTGCCGCAGACGGCAAACTTTTGTGGAAGGTGGAAGTGCCCGGTTACAGAACAGCAGTCATCCCTACTCCAATATACAGCGACCATCTGGTTTATGTTACATCAGGTTATAATGCCGGTTGCACCTGTATCCGATTGACTAAAGAAGGTAACGGCATCAAATCCGAAACAGTTTATGCCAATAAAAATCTGGTAAACCAACATGGCGACGTGGTGTTAATGAACAATTACATTTATGGTCATTCCGATAATGCCGGCTGGGTATGCCAAGACCTGAAAACAGGCGAGAGGGTTTGGAGTCAAAGAAACAAAGATGGTGTTGACAGAGGCTCTGTAATGGGAATAGGCAATCACCTGCTCTTAGTGGATGAACGTTTAGGCACCGTTGCTATAGCGGAAGCTTCAGCGGAAGGATGGAAAGAAGTGAGCCGGATGAACTTCCCTGAGCGGACTAAAATAGAGACAGTAGATAACATGGTATGGACACATCCTATCATTTCCAACGGCAATCTTTATCTGAGAGATCACGACTTATTATTCTGCGTTGATTTAACGAAGTAGTTTTGTTTTTAAGTAATTCAAATAGATCATGAAACAATTTGGCTTTCTTTGTCTGCTCATCTTTGCAGGCCATACATTACTTGCACAAGATCAGGTGCAATGGAGAAATGACCGAACCGGGATATACAAAGAAACCGGATTATTAAAATCATGGCCGGAAAACGGTCCTGAACTACTTTGGCATCTGGGTGGCTTAGGCAACGGCTATTCTTCCGTATCAATCAATAAGGACAGGTTGTTCGTAACCGGATATCAGGAGGGTAAAGGTTATCTTTATGTGCTGGGGATGGATGGCAAACTGCAACAAAAAATCGAATATGGTGCCGAATGGGATGCCGATGGCTACATTGGAGCACGCAGCTCGGTGATGCACGATGGCGACAAACTATATATAGTAAGCGGATTAGCCGAGTTGTTCTGTTTTGATACACAAACAATGAAACTATTGTGGAAGAAGAATTATCAAAAAGAGTACGAAGCTGAAAACACAAAACATGGATGGAATGGTCCGCCGCTAATTGTAGATGAGAAGCTAATCATTGCTCCCGGCGGAAAAAAAGACCATATCGTGGCCTTAAATAAATCGACAGGCGATGTGATCTGGAGCACAAAGGGAGCAACAGAAAATGACATGTCCGGATATGCCACTCCTATCTATATCAGTGACCAACAGACCCCGCAAGTAGTAGCGATGATGTCCGGTCACATTATCGGAGTGGATATAGCCAACGGCACATTGCTGTGGTCATATGCGCATACGAACAGATTTGGAGAACACCCAAACACCCCGGTATATAGTAACAACATGCTGCTCTGTACCAGCGCTTACGGCAAAGGATCCGTTATGCTTCGCCTGACAAACGGAGGACGAAGTGTAGAAAAAGTATGGGAAAACACCGACCTCAGCCATAAAACCGGGAACACCATGAGAATAGGAGATTACGTCTATGGTTCCGGAGAAAGAACAGACTGGCATTGTGTAGATTGGAAGACAGGAGAGACAAAATACAGTGACCGTGTATTGGGTGTAGGTACGATCATCGCCGCTGAAGATTTACTATACTGCTATTCTGAAAAGGGCGAAATGGCATTGGTAAAACCCAATGCTGAAAAATTCGACATCGTAAGCAAATTCCCGATCACGCTTGGAACCGAACAACACTGGGCGCATCCGGTAATCTACAAAGGTGTACTTTATATACGGCATGGAGATACGTTAATGGCATATAATATCAAATAAATTCAGAACAGTGAAAAATAAAAGGATAGTAAAAGGTATAACTCTCGCAGTGGTGCTTATATATACCGGAATCATCGTCGGGTGGCATATCTATGTGCCCCGGGAAAACCTTACTATCCAGATTCCCGGCGCGGATAACCGTCCGGAAGGATCTGCCCGTGCATCTAATGATGTGTTGATCGGTGAATTTTTCATGCAATATGATGAAATCGCCACCTCCGAGCTGACAGGCAAATGGAGTAGTTTCCGGGGAGAACAGATGTCTAATATCATTGAGACTGCCGAAAATATCAATACATCCGAAGGAGATTATCCTGTTTTGTGGAGTATTGAGACCGGTGAAGGGCACGCAGCCCCCGTTATTTATAACGGCAGGGTTTATTTTCTGGATTACAATGAACAACTGAGTTCGGACGCTCTGCGTTGCTTTTCTCTGGAAACAGGTCAGGAACTATGGCGCAGATGGTATCGCGTTCCTATCAAACGAAATCACGGCTTTTCACGTACGATTCCGGTTGTTAGCGATGCGTATATTATCACCATAGGTCCTGAAGGACATGTGATGTGCTGTGATCCGGTAACCGGCGAGATGAAATGGTCTCTCGATATGCAGAAAGAGTTTAAGACAGAAGTTCCTTTCTGGTACACCGGACAATGCCCGCGCGTAGATAATGGTGTGCTGATCCTTGCTCCGGCAGGGGAAGAAATACTGTTGGCAGGCTTTGACTGCCTGTCTGGAGAACAAGTCTGGGCTACTCCCAATACATTAAATTATAAAATGTCGCATTCTTCGGTTATGCAAATGACTTTGGGCGGAAAGAAAATGTATGTTTACATTGGCGTTGGCGGTATATGCGGTATATCAGCAGAGGAAAGTGACAGAGGAACCTTGTTATGGGAAACAAGCAAATGGCAGCCATCCGTCGTGGCGCCCTCTCCCCTGCAGGTATCGACCAATCAGATATTTATGGTAGCCGGATATGGAACCGGAGGCGCCTTGTTGCGTGTGGATCATTCCGGCAGCAAATGGACAGCAACCGTAACCGAACAATACAAACCGAACGAAGGTCTGTCCAGCGAACAGCAGACACCTCTGTTTTACAAGAATATGATCATTAGCGTAATGCCGAAAGACGGCGGCGGTCACCGGGGAAAATTAGTTTGTTATTCTCCATCCGACTTACGTTCGCCCGTATGGACTTCGGCGGCTGATGAACGATTCGGATTGGGACCGTATATTATGATTAACGATAACCTGTTCATCTTCAAAGATGACGGAGAATTGTATGTATATGAAGCCGGACAACGCAGCATGAAATTATTAAAAAAACAACGCGTCATGGATGGTGCCGATGCATGGGGACCGATGGCGTATGCCGATGGAATGCTGATTGTGCGGGACGCTCATGTAGTTAAATGCCTGAAAATTGCATAAATGGTGGGAAAGACATGGAAAATAACACTTAATGTAGCGATCTTTCTGGTCATAACCGGATTTATCTACTATATGGTCCGATCTGTTAATAAGGAAGAGACCACCTATGCAGAGACACAGCAGGAAACTCCATTTACCAGTTCCTACGCGCAAACTTCGTCCTTTAATGTGCCACAGGAGGTCAAACGGTTTGAGTTACAAAATGATCAACTTTTTATCTCCTCAGGAGAATCAGTCTATATATACAACACTGAGGGAAAACAATTAGCATCATTCCCTGTAAAAAAAGAGGTCAGGGATATTACCGTAGCAAAGGATAGTATCTATCTGTTGTATCCTACATGTATTGAAGTATACACCACGCAAGGAGAATTGTTGCATGAGTGGGAGGCTTGCAGCGAACTGTCGGATTATTGTTCGTTTGCTCTTGCCGGAGATTATCTGTTCGTAACAGATGCCGAAAACAAAAACATTTGTAAATACACCAAAGAAGGAAACTTCGTCAAGTTCATCAAAAGCCCGCACGGCTTCATCATCCCCAGTTATAATTTCGATATTGAAAGCCGGAACGACACGATTTATTGTGTTAATTCAGGAAGACATTTAATAGAAACATATACACCGGAAGGTGATTTTATTGCTGCCTTTGGTGGTCCGGGCGGAAAAGCCGGGTTCTTTGCCGGATGCTGTAATCCGGCTTATATCTCTTTTACTCCCGAAGGAGAATTGATTACTTCGGAAAAAGGAAATCCCCGTGTCAGCACTTTCGAACAAAATGGAAACTTCAAAGAAGTTCTACTCAACAGTCGGCTGCTGGGTGGTGGAAACAAAGCTTATGAGGTCAAGACAGACGGAGAACAACTTTTCGTTGCCGGGAAAAATAAAGTTACTGTTTACAAACATACCAACAAACGTGTATAATGCTATCGGATAAATAAGATATGGAACTGAATAAACCAAATAAGAATAAAATATTGCGTAGAAAGTTTCTACAAATATGTGGTTCAGTAATAGCAGGTGGAAGCATTCTGTCTTTGTCGGGCATACTCTTCCGCAACCGCCTATTTGCGCCAAACAACAACCGGAACAGTTCAATCACTACCAATGGACTAAGTGTACAGCGAGACGCCTTTGCGTCACCTTACAAGCTGGTATCGTCTTTCAGCGTACCTGATCCTGTAGAATCGTTTGAACTAGTTGGAGATAACATAGTGGTAGCCACCTCCAATACGATCTCGGTTTATAGTCGTACAGGACAGCTTCTCAACAACTTTGCGGTAGCCAGTAATCTTCGCGATATAGCGACAGACAATGGAAATTTATACCTGCTATTTCCCACCCGAATAGAGGTTTACGACCAAAACGGCGACTGGCTTCGCGATTGGGAAGCCTGCAGCGATCAGTCCGATTATTGTTCCATGGCTATTGCTCCGGGAGCTGTATTTGTTACCGATGCCGCGAATAAAAATATTTGCCAATACACCACAGCAGGTAACTTTGTCCGGTTTATTCAAAGCCCCAACGATTTTATCATTCCCAGTTATTCTTTTGGTATCACCTATACAAACGGAACGCTCTACTGCTCCAATTCAGGACGGCACCAAATCGAAAAATACACAACCGAAGGTGAATATCTCGGCTCCTTTGGCAAAGCAGGAGGTGCAACAGGCATGTTTTGCGGATGCTGCAATCCGGTTCATCTGACTTATACCTCCACAGGAGAAATCATCACTTCGGAAAAAGGGAATCCCCGTATCAGCTGTTATGGCGAAAACGGTGAATTCCGCAGCATGCTACTCGACAGTAAAGCCCTTGGCGGAGGTCATACGGCATATGATGTAAAAGTGCACGACGACAAACTGTTTAT
>DAIPZX010000037.1:0-10974 GCA_036781995.1 Massilibacteroides sp.
AGATATTATGGAAAAAATCATCTTACAGAAACATAGATTTCAAAGATTTACAATCTATTTCTTTTCCATTTGCCTGTCGCTTTTATTCACCACGAATTTATATGCGACAAGTGAAAAATCTCAAAACGCACTAATTACAATCAAAAAAGACAATGTGGATCTGCTCAACATCATGGGTGATATTGAACAACAGTCCGATTATTTATTTGTCTACAGCAAAGAAGTGAATGTACATCGTCCTACATCCATTGATGTGAAGGAAAAATCGTTGAGTGAGGTTTTGCAGAACCTATTCAGCAATTCAGACGTACGCTTTGTTGTGGAAGGTCCCTACATTTTATTATCTTATAATAAAATAGATGACGTACAATCCACCCAGCAATCAACTATCCAGGTAACCGGTACCATTATAGATACCACTAACGAACCGTTACCGGGTGTTACTATTATTGTAAAAGGAACTCAGACGGGTGCGATTACCGATCTGGATGGAAAATACACGATAGAAGTACCCGCTGAAAACAGCGTATTGGTTTTCTCTTTTATAGGTTATCAAACAGAAGAACGCCCGGTAGGTAACCAACGCGTAGTCAATATCACATTGCAAGAGGATATCCACCGGATAGACGAAGTGGTAGTCACCGCGTTAGGGATCAAGAAAAAAGAAAAATCACTAACCTATTCCACACAAGTTGTAGGCGGTGAAGAATTGGTTCGTGCCAAAGATCCGAACATGATTAACTCGCTGGCAGGTAAAACAGCAGGTGTACAGATTAACCGTAGTTCTTCCGGTTTGGGAGGTTCTGTAAAAATGGTTATCCGCGGTTCTCGTTCCGTATCAGGCAGTAACCAACCTTTATACGTAATCGACGGTGTTCCGATCAACAGTTCGTCCAATGAAAGCACAGCAACCACCATCGGAGGAAACAACGACGCAGGAAACCGGGATAGCGGTGATGGTATCTCCAACCTCAATCCGGATGATATTGAAAGTATGAATATTCTGAAAGGTCCGGCTGCGGCAGCTTTATATGGTAGTTCTGCCGCAAACGGTGTGGTAGTGATCACCACAAAAAAAGGAAAGGTAGGCCGCACAAATGTAACATTCAGCTCAAATACGACATGGGAAAACGCAACTTATGGTATTCCTGAATTCCAGAACTCTTATGGTGGTGTTACGTCCAGTTGGGGAGATCCGATTAATGGAAGCCCGGATTATGTAAAAGGCTTCTTCAAATCCGGCATCAGCACGATCAACTCTATCGCTCTAAGCGCCGGATCGGAATTAATGCAAACCTATTTTTCTTATGCCAATACGTATGGAAAAGGCACGATAGAAAACAACAGCTTAAATAAACATAATTTCAACTTCCGCGAAACGGCAAACTTCTTTGACAATCGTTTGCAGGCAGATGCCAATATCAATCTGATGTACCAAAACATTAAGAATCAACCGTCACCCGGAGGATTCTATCTGAACCCATTGGTTGGTTTATACAAATTTCCACGAGGAGGCGTACAAGGCGGTGAATCTTTTGATTACTACCGTAACAACTATAAGATAATGAACGTAGACCGGAATATGTATATGCAAAATTGGTACACAGCTCCGAACAGTTTCGAACAAAACCCCTACTGGTTAACCAATATGCTGTCCAGCGACAACAAACGATTCAGAACGATCGCCAACCTGAGTTTATCCTTAAAATTAACTGATTATTTAACACTTCAGGCACGTGGTAGCGCTGACTTTATAACAGACTCCTACGAAATGAGGATGCGCGCGGGAACGGATACATCCATTGCCGGAACCAACGGTCGTTATATCACTGATGAGTCTCACGATCTGAGTGTGTACGGAGATATCATGTTGACTTATCAGCAAAAATTCAATGATTTTTCGATCAATGCCTCTTTAGGTAGCAGCATCAAAGACGATACAGGAAAAAGCATCGGATTTGATTCCTACCCCGGAGGTATGTTCAATCCGAATATTTTTTCCGTTGCTAATATAGACCATAACAACAGTTCTCCTTCTTCAAATAAGTATCACGGACAAAGCCAGGCTGTATTCTTTGCCGGACAGGCAGGATACAAAGATTGGTTATTCCTGGATGTTACAGCACGTAACGACTGGACCTCCACCCTCGCTTTTACCAAATACAAAAACAAAGGGTTCTTCTATCCTTCCGTAGGGTTGACCTGGGTGATGAATGAAGCATTGCAAATGCCGGAATGGATCAGTCTGGGTAAAATACGCGGCGCTTGGTCTAAGGTAGGTAACGGATTGCCAAGATATCGCAGTAATCCGTTGAACAGCGTAGGTCGTGGCGGAGTGATCAACTATGTTACAACCGCTCCTTTTGATGAATTAAAACCGGAAATGACCACGTCTATAGAATTCGGTACGGAATGGCGTTTCTTTAACAGCCGTTTGGAGTTTGATTTTACTTATTATCAAACACATACCAAGAATCAGCTATTTTCATTGAGCGCACCGTCCGGTACCAGATATACGACTTATTATGTTAATGCCGGCGATATTAAAAACGAAGGTATAGAACTCGTATTAGGTGGTTCACCGGTCATGACAGAGGATTTCAGATGGAAAACCTCCGTAAACTTTTCACTCAACCGCAATAAAGTGGAAGAATTAGTCGAAGGATTAGGCTATTTCAGCTTCGGAGGAGGAGGTTCTAACAGTTATGGAATGCGTCTGGAAGTAGGCGGTTCATTCGGTGACATTTACGGAAGAACTTTCTTACGTGACGAACAAGGCAATTATGAATACGACAGCGATGGTATGCCTATTGCAGACAAATCTGATTTGAAAAAAATCGGAAATACCACTCCGGACTTCAATCTGGGCTGGCAGAATACCTTTACGTATAAAGGATTTACGCTATATTTCCTGATCGACGGACGTTTTGGAGGAAATGTTATCTCATTAACAGAAGCTGAGCTCGACAAATATGGCGTCAGCAAAGTATCAGGCGATGCACGCAAGCAAGGCGGTGTGTATTTTGATGGTAAGACAATTGAAGATGTTGCCCGTTTTTACACCATCGTAGGCGGTCGTGACGGTATCACGGAAAACTATATTTACGATGCGACTAATATTCGTTTGCGTGAACTCTCTCTGGGCTATACTCTACCTGCGAAACTATTCAACCAGATGTCTTTCATCAAAGGTGGAGACATCTCTTTGATCGGACGCAACCTGTTCTTTTTCAAAAACAAAGCTCCATATGACCCTGATGGAACACTGTCAGTGGGTAATGCACTGCAAGGAGTCGATGTGTTCGGTATGCCAAGTACACGTTCGTTCGGTTTTAATGTTAAACTTAACTTCTAAATTGTGAATCGTATGAAAAACGCAATTATTTATATATTCGTACTTTCTGCACTGTTTATGATACCTTCCTGTACAGGCAGTTTTGAAGATTTGAACACGCCTCCTTTCGGCGTAACAGATGAAGAGTTAGGGCAAGATAACAACTATATAGGCATGAGCTTCCCCCCAATGCAAAAATCCATCTATTATAACAGAGACGGCTATGGATGGGACTTTCAGGTTATTCAGAATCTGTCTTCTGATATTTGGTCCGGTTATATGGCTTCTCCTACAAATTTTAAAGGAGGTATCAATTCACAGACCTATGCGTTAACTAATGACTGGACTGATAACGCCTGGTCTTATACGTATTCCGCCATTATGACGAACCAACTTCGGGTAACAGAGAAATGCGAACAGTTAGGAATGGAAACCTATGCACATTTTAATGCGATCAATTCCATACTCAGAGTGTTTGCCATGTCACGTATATGTGATGAATACGGTCCGCTGATTTATACCAAATACGGAGAAACGAAAACCGGAGGTACATATGATTCCGCACAAGATGCGTATAAAGCCTTTTTTGCAGAACTGACCGATGCCAGTAACGTACTGGACGAATATTCAAAGAAACCGGTCGTTGCTTCCTTCGCAAAGTTTGATCTCGTTTACAGTGGAAAATTAGACAAATGGCTCAAACTATGCAATACTTTACGTTTGCGCTTAGCCATGCGGATCGTGAAATACGACAAGGAATGGGCACGTAAAGAAGCAGAAGCGGCCATTGCGGCTCCACAAGGTGTTATTAAAAACGGCGAGAGCTTTATCGTATCAGGTTATGGATGGACACACCCACTTTACACCTGTTCTATAGAGTATAATGATATATTTATCAGTGCTAATGTAACCTCGCTTTTAGGTGGGTATGAAGATCCTCGCATAGAAAAATTCGGTCTGCCTAAGAATGATAAGGTCATGGGAGTGCGCACCGGACTTCCGGGACTTGAAACAACAGCCGATGAGTATAAAAAAGTCATCTCTAATATCAATGTAACATCAGTAACTCCGGGAGTTGTTATGACAGCTGCTGAATCTTATTTCTTACTTGCAGAAGCAGCACTAAGAGGTTGGAACGCGGGAGGAGATGCCAAAACATTCTATGAAGAAGGTATAGCCGCTTCCTTTAATGATTTTGGTGTTTCATTAGGCGATTATACGACTAGCTCTAAAGTTCCGGCAGACTGGGTTGATCCGTTAAATCCGGCATTCAATTCTCCGGCGGTTTCGAAAGTCAGCCCGAACTGGGACGAAGCGAAAACCAACGAAGAACGATTAGAGAAAATCATCACCCAGAAATGGATCGCAGGCTTCCCTGAAGGGAAAAATGCCTGGGCTGAATGGCGCCGTACCGGTTATCCTAAGTTATTCCCGGTGTTGAAAAATGACAGCCAGGGTATAATTACAACCGAGTTTGGCGTACGTCGTATTCCCTTTATAAGAGACGAAGTATCGAACAATCCGGAAGGATATGCAGAAGCTGTCCAACTGTTGGGTGGTCCGGATAATGGCGGAACCCGATTATTCTGGGATATAAACAAAACTAATTTCGAATAAAATGATCATCAAACAAGAGTGTGTTGCAGGTTCTATGCTTACACTCTTGTTTTTAATATAACAAGATATGAAAAACATAATCAAGCCTATTTATTTATTGGGATTATGCTGCATCCCGGCTATTGGCACTCAGGCTCAGATAGACGAAAAGCTGAAAGCAGACATTATCAATACGGGATATGTACATAGTCCACTACCGCTCGATGAATCAAAAGCGTTTGAGACCTTCGGAATCAAAAAGCAGGTATTGGAATCAAACATGCTATGTGATATGGAAGATGCCTCTCTTTGGTCGCATAAAGGGATAGGAAAAATCGGTTTAACCTCAGAAAGAAGTATTTCCGGCACACATAGTCTACGCCTGGAAGCGCCAACGGCTCCTCCAACCATATTGGACTGGGGACTGGGGCGTGGCACTTGTCTGGCTTCTATGGATCTGGGCGGAGTAAACTGGGAGAATTACAACCGGCTCAAATTTCATATTTATCCTACCTGCGAAGGAGCCCGGAGCATTTACCTCAATCTTTATTTGGAAAATGACGGAAAAATTAAAGTGCCTGATGAATACGGCCGGGAAGGGTATCATGAGATCAACCTGAAAAATAATCAATGGAATGAATGTTTTGTAGAAATATCCGGTTTATCCCGTGATAAAATAACAAAGATATCTTTCGCCATCGAAATATTCGGAAAAGAACTGACAATGGGAGACTCATTGCGTTTTGATGTAGACGCAGTAGAGATACAAAAAGTAGAAAATCCGGAAACAGTGAAAGGTTGGATACCTGCTCAGAACCGGATTATCTTCTCAACAACAGGTTATGGTACTGAAAGTAGTAAAAGTGCGATCATCAACGTAGAAGGAAATAATACAACATTCCACCTGAAAGATGCCAAGACGCAGGCGATAGTTTATACCGGCTCTGTCAAAAAAGAGAAAAACGGTCTGGGTGAATTTGAAACAATTGATTTCTCTGACTTCCGGACACAAGGGCAATACGTCATTCAGGTAGGAAACGTAACGACCTTGCCATTCTATATTCACCCCAATATCTGGGAAGACTCGGTATGGCGTATGATCAACTTCCTGTTCGTGGAACGTTGTGGTCATCCTGTTCCCGGAAAACACGGAGCTTGCCATAGTGACCTGCACGTGAACCGGGATGGAAAGATTATCCCGATTAACGGAGGGTGGCATGATGCAGCCGATATGTCTCAGCAAACGTTGCAGACAGGAGAAATATCCTACTCTTTATTTGCTATGGCTAAACAAGCAAAGGAAAAAGGAAATACCGACCTGTACAACCGACTGATGGAAGAAGCGTTATGGGGATTGGATTTTGTCATGAAAACCCGGTTAGGAGATGGTTATCGCGCACAAATCTGGGGCACAAACTTATGGACAGACGGAATAATCAACACCATTGATGATGCCGGTCGCCGCGAATTATTTGTGCACAACGGAGCATTCGAAAACTTCCTGCTTGCCGGAATAGAAGCATATGCTTCAGGTATGATTGATGAAGATATAGCCTTGAAAAATAATTTAAAAAAGATAGCGAAAGAAGATTTCAACTACGCCATGGAGCGTTTTAACGAACTCGGTTTCGCAGAATTAGTAAAGGAAAGAGGCGGGCATGCCGGTATGGCATCAGAAAGCCAATATCATGCCAATATTTCATGGGCAGCCAGTATGCTTTACAAACTAACCGGCGAACAGCAGTATGCTGATGAAGCTGTTAAAGCCATCCAATACACACTGCAATGCCAGCGCACAGAACCGCTAAAGGATAAAAATAAAACCTGTGGATTCTTCTATCGTGATCTGGAAAAGAAGTCGATCGTTCATTACAACCATCAATCCCGTGATTACGCTTATATGGAAGCCTTGGCCGCTCTTTGCGAAACACAGCCTCAGCATACTGAATACAACCGTTGGATCAGTTCCATGAAACTTTATGGAGACTATCTGAAAAATATTATGCAGTATGTGCATCCGTACGGTATGATTCCAAGTGGAGTTTACCATATAGATGAAGTAAAAGACTCTGTAAACTTTTACTCCACGCAAATTCGTGTTCGCAGTGGTGCAGATGCGGATTATAAAGAACAATTAGAAAACGGTATTCGCTTAGATAAAGAGCATTATTTACGAATATTTCCGGTTTGGTTTTCCTTTAAAGGAAACATTGCCGTACATTTGTCTACCGGAAAAGCTGCGGCTATATGCGCAAAAGTATTAAAAGATAAAGAGCTAAAAGACATTGCCGAGCAACAGCTATTCTGGGTAGTCGGTAAAAATCCTTTCGGACAATCCATGATTTATGGAGAAGGAAGCAATTATCCGCAACTTTATACGGCTTTACCCGGAGAAACAGTAGGGGCAATACCTGTAGGCATGCAGTCGTATTTTAATGAAGACTCACCCTATTGGCCGCAATTTAACACAGCCACGTACAAAGAAGTATGGGGTTCTTCAGCAGCCAGATGGTTAATGGTGGTTTCTGAATTTTAAAAAAAAGAACAAAATGAGTGATCAACCAAACTATTCAAAACGGAATCTGGCCATCGATATGTTCAGGGCGTTGACGATGTTCACTATGATTTTTGTCAACGACTTCTGGAAAGTACATGATGTTCCTCATTGGTTAGAACATGCTACTCGCGGCGAAGACTTTATGGGGTTGGCAGATATTGTATTCCCTTGCTTTCTGTTTGCCGTGGGTCTGTCTATACCGTATGCCATCGAACGAAGGTATGCAAAAGGCTTTTCTGCAGAATCGACGTTGGGTCATATCCTTTCACGTACGTTAGCGCTATTGGTCATGGGGGCTTTTATTTCTAACTCAGAAGCCAGGCTGTCTCCGGACGTTGCCTATCCAATTAGTGTATATTGGTTTTTAATGACAATAGGGTTTATCGCCATATGGAATCAATATCCCAAGCCTACTTCTGATTTACAGAAAAAGTTGTTTCTGATATTTAAGGTTATCGGTGTACTTATCCTTCTTTATCTGGCATTTACTTTCCGCAATCCGAGAGGCGGTGTATTTGCAACGCAGTGGGGAATTTTAGGTGCTATAGGTTGGGCATACCTGTTGTGTAGTGTCATTTATATATTCAGTCGCGACCGCCTGAAATATCTCTTACCAATTTGGGTTATTCTCATCCTTATTTGCTTCATGAATACACCTCTGCGTCCGGAATTCGGTGGTACAGCCATACTTGATTTTCCTGAGCGAAATTTTTATAACGGGATGTTAAGCATTTTGCACATCGGCAATGGAGCATTACCTGCCTTTACAATGGGAGGTATCATTCTATCCATTGTCAGTGTACGTTATGCAGAAAAGAGCAATAAATGGAAATTAAGATATGCTTCGATAGCTGCAATTGCTTTTTTTATATCCGGAATACTTGCGCATCAATTCTGGATTGTTGCCAAAATAGGCGCTACCCCTCCATGGATATTCTATGTTATAACAATTTCAATCGTGCTCTACGCTTTCCTGAGTTATCTGGTCAGCCTTGATATCACCAATTGGTTCAACCTGATAAAACCAGCCGGAACAGCTACATTGACAACCTATATCGTTCCCTATGTATTTTATGGATTTGCAGATATGACAGGAATTGTCTTGCCAGACTACCTGACACACGGATTCATGGGATTAGTCAATTGTTTTTGTTTCGCCTTTATTGTTATCGGAGTTACCTGGGTCATGGAGAATTTGCATATTAAGCTAAAAATATAAATACAATGAAAAATTTAACGACATTTTTATTCTTATTCCTGGCAGTAAGCTTGTTTTCATGCCAGCAAAAGACAGAGACACCAAAAGAGTATCCGATGTTCTGGACGTGGCTGGATTATCGTCCGGGGATGAATTTCGATTCAATCTGTCAGGTTATGAACGATGTAGGCATGGATGGCATCATGCTGAACGCCCCTACGCCTGATGATTATCGTGTAGCTATACCTATTGCTCATAAATACGGCATTGAAGTATATGCCTGGTTATGGACGATGAATCTGGAGCATGACCGGGATAAAATTCTGAAAGAGCATCCGGAGTGGTTCAGCGTAAATCGGAACGGAAAAAGTCTCGCCGATACAACAGCTTACGTAGGCTACTACAAATTCCTCTGTCCTGTTTTACCGGAAGTGCGCGAATTTATCAAAGAAAAAATAGAAGACTATTGCGAAGTGGAAGGATTAAACGGTATAGCTATCGATTACCACCGCTTTGTTGATGTGGTACTGCCAACTACTTTATGGCCTCGTTACGGAATTGTGCAAGACCGTGAGTATGCCGAATGGGATTACGGTTATCATCCGGAAATGCTGAAGTTATTCCAGCAACAATATGGTTATGACCCACGTGAACAGGAGGATCCGTCACTCGATGTGAAATGGCGCCAATTCCGTTGCGACCAGATTACGGAAGTAGCCAATATGATCTCGGATGTAGTGCATTCGTATGGCAAAGTGATGGCTGCATCACCATTCCCGACACCGAAGATGTCATCACGCATGGTACGTCAGGATTGGGGCAAGTGGAATCTCGACATTGCCTTCCCCATGGTTTATCATAATTTTTATACGCATGACGTTAGTTTTATTTCGGACTGTACGATAGAAAACGCACGCGACAAAAATGAAATGACTACCCTCTATTGCGGTATGACGGCAACAGATGGTCCGGAAATGTTCGAATGTATGGACGCGGCTTTAAATAACGGTGCGCAGGGCATTGCCGTATTTACGCTTCGCGGACTTCGTTCTCCTGAAGTGAGACAGCAGTTTAAGGCTTATACAGATAGTGTAAGAGCATTACGCACAGCCAATGGCGGTATTATGAAAGCCTCTTACCCCATCAAAGCCGAAGCCGATCCTTTCAAACATGAAGGCATTATGAAGCTCGCAGAACAACGTATGCAACAAATCATCGCCAAAGCAGCCGGCAAAGAAGAGCTTGCCCCGCTGGCATTGGATGAATACAAGTTGGTCAACTCGCATGACGCGACACGCTACTACCAGGTGGTAGATAAAAACAGTAACACCACATTTAACGTTACATTCTACCTCTATGGAGACGTTGTTTCCGGATGGGATGTTTCCATAGATAATAAGGCATAAGATATAGCGCAAATGAAAAAAACAAAATACATCAACAGGCTCTTTCTTTTTGCTCTCTTTTCGACAGTAATAACAATCTGTTCCAAAGCGGCAGAACCCAAGAGTCTGACGATAACAAAAATAACCAGTGCAGCTTCGCCCTCCGGCGAGGCTGTACCTGCCCTACTCGACCAGCATAAGGTAGAATCGCATCCGATAGAGATAGCCAACTGGCAGGCATATCCGTACAAGCCGGAAGTTAGCTTCCGTATAGCGCATACGGGAAAAGAAATCCTGCTCCACTACAAAGTAAAGGAAGCAAGCGTACGGGCAGTTGCGACCAAAGACAATGGGCGCGTATGGGAAGATGCCTGTGTAGAGTTTTTCGTTTCTCCGGATGGAGACAATACTTATTATAATTTTGAATGCAGTTGTATAGGAAAACTACTCATTCAGGAAGGAATCCCCGGAAACCGGAAATCAGCAGAACAGGATGTATTAAGCAGTGTGAAACGCTGGAGTTCATTAGGAAACGAACCATTCGACGAAAAAGTAGGAGAATGCAGTTGGGAACTAACAATGATCATTCCCGTTACGGCATTCTACAAACATTCGCTTGAGTCTTTGGATGGGAAAAAAATGAAAGGTAACTTTTACAAGTGCGGTGACAAATTGCAAACCCCTCATTTTCTTTCCTGGAGTCCGATACAGGCAGAACGTCCGATGTTTCATCTTCCTGCTTATTTCGGCACCTTGTTTTTTGAATAAGCAGGGTTCGGCTACAAGGCAAACGTGATTCAGAAGCTCCTACAACAACAAGCCGTTGGAATTATCATTTTGACACAACACATTGAAATATCGTTTCTTTTTGTATTTTCAACCACCATTTAAATATATTTATTTA
>DAIPZX010000038.1:0-10883 GCA_036781995.1 Massilibacteroides sp.
TTTCTGGCTTTCGGTTTATTACTTTTCCGGCTATTATAATGAACCCGTCAGCAGGTCGCGGGTGACGGAGTTTTTTCAGACTTTCGGGTCTGTTTTGTTTGGTTCCCTGCTCTTGTTTTTCCTTATTGTTTTAAATGATATACCACGTTCTGTTTTTGTTTTTTATACACTGTTCTTCTACTTGTTTGCTTTCCAATTTCTATTTACCTATATTCCCCGCTTGTGTATCACCTTGTATGGTATTGCCAAAATCAGAAAAAGAGAATGGGCGCAAAATGTTTTGATTATAGGAGTCGGTGCAAAAGCATTGAAGTTGTCTAAGAGTCTATATAACTCAGGATATGAAATCGTAGGTTTTGTGAAGGAGAAGGATGATGTAGTAATAAGTGTACCTCAGGAGTCGGTATTGGGTACGATGAAAGATCTGGACGTGCTTGTTAAAACGAAAGAGGTTAATGAATTGGTTGTTGCCGTCGAATCCAATGAAAGCAACGAATTATTGACAATCCTGTATCCGTTATACAGATTCCGGTTGCCTGTAAAAATGCTGCCTGAAAGCGTTAATGTTTTGTTTCGCGTAAGACTAAAGACGGCGTTTGGAGCTCCTTTGGTAGACCTGACAAGTAGTAATTATTCTTTCGGAGAGATAAATATCAAACATTTTATTGATAAAGTCCTGTCCTTCTTTGTCATTATCTTGTTTTTTCCGTTATTTGCCTACTTGGTTTACCGGGTGAAGAAAGATTCCCCCGGACCGGTCATATTCTGTCAGGAACGTATCGGCTATAGAGGAAAGCCGTTTATGATATACAAATTCCGGACGATGTATGTCGGTGCTGAGAAAGATATACCCCGATTGTCTGAAGAAGACGATCAGCGTATAACTCCTTTCGGGCGTTTTATGCGTAAATACAGATTGGACGAAATACCTCAATTCTGGAATGTGCTGAAAGGCGATATGTCTATTGTGGGTCCTCGCCCGGAAAGACGTTATTTTATTGATCAGATTGTAAAGAAAGCACCTTATTACTATCTGATACACAATGTTCGCCCCGGAATTACTTCTTTAGGGATGGTTAAATACGGTTACGCGCAGAATGTAGACGAAATGATAGAGCGTTTGGCATACGATATGATGTATTATGAAAATATGTCGTTGTTGTTTGATTTAAAAATTTTAATATACACCGTCAAAATCGTGGTTACCGGTAAAGGTATTTAGATATATATGAATGGTAAAGATTTGTTTTACAGTTTTCTTTTATGGCGTGAGAAGAATATAAAGGAGCGATCTTTTATACTGATCATTAGTTTTATCGTGGGCATATGTACGGCGATAGCAGCGATTATCCTCAAAAAAACAATACATGCGATACAACATATTCTGACAGCTAATGCGGCGGTAGACGAAGCAAACTTCTGGTTGCTGCTTTATCCTGTGATCGGTATTTTGCTCTCCGGATTGTTTGTCAAATATATTGTTCGTGATGATATAGGGCATGGAGTAACCAAGATACTGTATGCTATCTCCCAACGAAAAAGCCGTATTAAGCCGCATAACACCTGGTCGTCTATTATCGCGAGTTCGATGACGATTGGTTTTGGTGGGTCTGTAGGAGCGGAGGCTCCTATTGTATTGACGGGGGCTGCTATTGGCTCTAATCTTGGGCGATTGTTCAAGATGGAGCAGAAAACGTTAATGTTATTGGTTGGTTGCGGAGCAGCCGGTGCGATTGCCGGTATTTTTAAGGCGCCCATTGCAGGACTTGTATTTGTGATTGAAGTACTGATGCTCGATCTGACTATGACTTCTGTATTGCCTTTGCTTATATCTTCGGTAACTGCTGCTACGGTATCTTATATTTTCACCGGTACCGATGCCATGTTTAAGTTCTCCCAAACGGAGGTCTTTATCATGAGCCGTATCCCGTATGTTTTGATCTTAGGTGTATTTTGCGGATTGATTTCGCTTTATTTTACACGTGTCATGAACAGCGTGGAGCAAGGCTATCGTAAACTGGGGGGCTATTGGAAGAAATTCTTAGTTGGCGGAGTGATGTTGAGCTTACTCATATTCCTTTTCCCTCCCTTGTATGGCGAGGGTTATAATACTATCGGCGCTTTGCTGGACGGCGAATTTTCTCACATGATGGATGGGAGTATGTTTTACGACCTCAACAAAAACTATTGGGGAGTGATTGTTTTTCTGGGACTGATTCTGCTTACAAAGGTTTTTGCCTCCAGCGCGACGAATGCCGGAGGCGGCTGCGGTGGAATATTCGCACCTAGTTTGTTTTTAGGATGTATCGCCGGATTTATTTTTGCTCATTCTGCCAACTATTTCCCTTTTGCAACTGCGCTGTCGGAAAAAAACTTTGCCTTGCTGGGGATGGCAGGGGTAATGTCAGGCGTGATGCATGCACCGTTAACGGGCGTATTCCTTATTGCGGAACTGACAGGAGGATATGATCTTTTCCTACCGTTGATGATTGTTTCTATCAGTTCTTATATTACCATATTGATGTTTGAACCGCATAGCATTTACTCTATGCGTCTGGCTCAAAAAGGAGAACTGCTGACTCACCACAAGGATAAGGCCGTGCTGACCTTGCTTAATGTAGATAATATCATTGAAAAAGACCTGGTCGTGGTTTCACCGGATATGTCGCTCGGAGATATGATTAAAGTGATTTCCGAAAGCAGGAGGAATGTGTTTCCCGTGGTGGATAATAAAGGTATTCTGGTAGGCGTAGTCTTGCTGGATGATATACGAAATATTATGTTCCGGCCGGAATTGTACGATCGGTTTAATGTGTCTAAATTTATGGTGTCTGCTCCGGCTAAGATCATTATCAACACGCCTATGGAGCAGATTATGCGTACTTTTGACGATACGGAAGCCTGGAATCTGCCGGTAGTAGACGAAGAGGGACATTATATCGGCTTCATGTCGAAGTCAAAAATATTCAACTCCTACAGAGAGGTGTTAGTGGATAATTTTTCAGGAGATTAAAAGATGAGAAAAGAAGATTTACGTATAGTATATATGGGTACGCCCGAATTTGCAGTAGAGAGTTTGCGAGTGTTAGTAGAGAATGGATATAACGTGGTTGGCGTAGTTACTATGCCTGATAAACCGATCGGGCGACACATGAGCGAACTGCAGGCAAGTCCTGTCAAAGAATATGCGGTATCGCAACATATTCCTGTTCTTCAGCCTGAGAAACTTAAAAATGAAACCTTCATAGAAGAACTACATAGCCTGAAAGCTGATCTGCAGATCGTGGTCGCATTCCGCATGTTGCCGGAAGTAGTCTGGAGTATGCCCCGTTTGGGCACATTTAATCTGCATGCTGCCTTATTGCCTCAATATCGTGGAGCCGCGCCGATCAATTGGGCGGTGATCAACGGTGATACGGAAACCGGTGTGACGACCTTTTTCCTGACACATGAGATTGATACCGGAAAAATAATTCTTCAGAAGCGAACGCCGATCGCGGAGACGGATAATGTAGGCGATATATACGACCGTTTGATGAAAATAGGTTCCGGGTTGGTGTTGGAAACAGTAGATTTAATTTTAGCAGATAAGGTGAACGCGGTTTCGCAGGAAAAGCTCTATGCTTCTGCTGATGAGTTAAAACCCGCTCCGAAGATATTTAAAGAAACCTGCCGTATTGACTGGGCGCAACCGGCTAAGAAAGTGTATGATTTTATTCGTGGACTTTCGCCCTATCCTGCTGCCTGGACTCATTTGCAATCGCAAGAAGGTAAAGCGCAGGTGTTAAAATTATATGTAACCGAATATAAGGTAGAAGCGCATTCGCTGCCTGTGGGATCGTTACGCCTGACCGGCAAGAAAACGCTGGACGTTGCAGTGCAAGATGGTTTTATCCGGTTGATAACAGTTCAATTAGCCGGTAAAAAGCAAATGTCGGTTGCCGATTTTTTAAATGGATTTAAGGATATCGAAACTTACCGGATGCTTTGATGAACCGAACGAAAAAGATCATATACATCTCTGTTGGAACAATAAGCCTTATTCTGGGTGCTGTTGGTGTTTTTTTGCCTTTATTGCCCACCACTCCTTTCTGGCTGTTGACTTGTTGGTGTTATATCCGTAGTTCAAGAAAAATGTATGACCGGGTGATGCGTAACCGGTATTTCGGAGGATACATCAGAGATTATGTGGAAGACAAAGCCATCCCGGTGCGGACGAAAATAGGCATCCTGACAGTGATGTGGCTGTCCGCCATTCTAACCTCGCTGTATTTGATTCATCTCTTATGGGTCAAGATCGGTCTTATACTGATCAGCTCTGCTGTAACTTGGCATATTCTTGCATTTCCAACCAAAAAGGCAAAAGTCCGGGTGTTGGCTGAACATGTGGAAAAGGGAAAATAAATCGAATATCGAAACATTACACAAAGCAGTTTAGCAAAAATGCCTCCGGAATTTGTCTGATTGACGATACTTTCCGGAGGCACTTTCATTTGTTTTATAATCCTGATCCGTGGCAGTTTTTATATTTCTTTCCGCTACCGCAAGGGCAAGGATCATTTCGTCCTACTCGCTTTTCCGCACGAATCGGTTCGTTGCGTTGCGGTTGTTGCGTGTTGGGTAACGGTGGCATTTGCGGATTTTGCTGATCAGCAGACCTGCCGGTACGATAACGGCTCATATCCTGTTTGCGTTCGGGAGCTGCCTCTCTTACCGCTACACGTTGGCGTGCTGCTTCCTGATTGTCTGCGGATTCCTCACGCACAGGTATTTGTCCGCGCATCAGGATGGCGGCTGTTTTCCGGTTCATTACATCGACCATGGTTTTAAACAGGTTGTACGATTCAAGTTTATAGATCAACAACGGATCTTTGTTTTCATAACTTGCGTTTTGTACCGAATGGCGCAGTTCGTCCATTTCGCGAAGATGTTCTTTCCATGATTCGTCTATCGTATGTAATGTGATTGCTTTCTGGAATGACTTGGCAATCGCTTTACATTCGGTTTCGTATGCTTCCTTCAGGTTGCAGGATATGTTGTACATTCTTTTTCCGTCAGTAATCGGAATCATGATGTTTTCATATTGTGCTCCTTGCGTTTCAAAAACCTGCTTGATCACCGGATAAGCCACTTGTGCCATACGTTCCATTCTGCGTTTGAATGTAGTTAACGTGGTGTCGAACAGTCGATCTTGCAGTTTGTCTACTTTTGTATCCTTAAATTCTTCTTCCGTAAACGGACTTTCAAGCGCAAAGGTTTTAAACAGTTCCAGTTTGAATCCATCATAATCATTATCCTCCGCATGTTGCTCAGTAATTGCATTGGATGTATCGTATATGGTGTTAAGCACGTCTAATCCAATACGTTCACCCATCAGGGCATGGCGTCTGCGGGTATAGATTACGGTACGTTGTGAGTTCATTACGTCATCGTATTCCAGCAAACGTTTACGGATACCGAAGTTGTTTTCTTCTACTTTCTTCTGCGCGCGTTCTACTGATTTGCTCAGCATGCTGTGCTCAAGCACTTCTCCTTCTTTGAATCCGAGCTTATCCATCAAACCTGCGATCTTATCGGAAGCAAACAGACGCATCAAATCATCTTCCAGAGAAACGAAGAATACGGATGAGCCCGGGTCTCCCTGACGTCCGGCACGACCGCGTAACTGTCTGTCCACACGGCGGCTCTCATGACGTTCGGTACCTATGATTGCCAAACCGCCGGCTGCTTTTACTTCTGCCGAAAGCTTGATGTCGGTACCACGGCCTGCCATGTTTGTGGCAATCGTAACCGTTCCGCTTTTACCGGCCTGGGCAACAATGTCTGCTTCACGCTGGTGTAGCTTCGCGTTCAATACATTGTGAGGAATTTTTCTCAGATTCAACATACGGCTGAGTAATTCGGAAATCTCTACGGAAGTTGTACCTACCAGAACCGGACGTCCGGCTTCTACCAGCGTGCTGATCTCTTCAATAACCGCCGAGTACTTTTCACGCTTTGTTTTGTAGATACGGTCGTTCATATCTTTACGGGCAATCGGGCGATTGGTCGGAATAACCACTACATCTAATTTATAGATATCCCAAAGTTCGCCTGCCTCTGTTTCTGCTGTACCGGTCATACCCGAAAGCTTGTGGTACATACGGAAATAGTTCTGAAGGGTAATGGTCGCGAAGGTTTGAGTCGCGGCTTCTACTTTCACGCCTTCTTTCGCTTCGATAGCCTGATGCAGTCCGTCGGAATAACGACGACCATCCATGATACGTCCGGTCTGTTCGTCTACGATCATCACCTTATTATCCATCACAACATATTCGTCGTCTTTTTCAAATAAGGTATAGGCTTTCAATAATTGATTAATCGTATGCACACGTTCGCTCTTTACGGAGTAATTCGCGAGTATTTCGTCTTTTTTCGCTTGTCTTTCTTCTTCGCTTCCGGGGTCGTTATCCAACTGAGATAGTTCGGAAGTAATATCAGGCAGAACGAAGAACTGAGGGTCATCGGTTTTTCCAGTAAGCAGGTCGATACCTTTGTCTGTTAGTTCGATGCTGTTGTTCTTTTCGTCAATAACAAAATACAGTTCTTCCGTAACCAGATACATGTTACGCATGTTGTTCTCCATGTAGACTGCTTCTGTTTTCAGCATGCCCGCTTTGATTCCCGGCTCACTCAGGAATTTGATCAACGCTTTATTCTTAGGGTAACCTTTGAAAGAGCGGAAGAGCAAAAAGAAACCTTCTTCTTCTATTTTACTGTCTTCGCTGCCGATTTTCTGTTTTGCTTCGGTCAGTAATTTCGTGCAAAGGTTCTTTTGCGCGTTTACTACGACTTCCACATTCGGGCGGAACTGTTCGAATAATTGTTCCTCGCCACGTGGTATCGGACCTGATATAATTAAAGGAGTACGGGCATCGTCGATCAATACCGAGTCTACCTCATCGACAATCGCGTAGTTGTGTTTGCGTTGCACCAGATCGCTCGGGCTGACCGCCATATTATCACGCAGGTAGTCAAAGCCGAATTCATTATTCGTCCCGAACGTAATATCCGCGTTGTATGCAGCTCTGCGGGCATCCGAGTTCGGCTGATGCTTATCGATACAGTCAACCGATAAACCGTGGAACATATATAACGGTCCCATCCACTCAGAGTCACGTTTTGACAGGTAGTCATTGACGGTTACTACATGTACACCATTGCGGGTTAACGCGTTCAGGAACACAGGCAAGGTAGCTACTAATGTTTTACCTTCCCCTGTCGCCATTTCTGCGATTTTACCTTTATGCAGTACCACACCTCCAAATAGCTGTACATCATAGTGGATCATATCCCAGTTGATATCATTCCCTCCGGCAAGCCAATGGGTCTGAAAAATAGCTTTATCGCCTTCAATGCGTACAAAGTCATGTTTTGCCGCCAGATCGCGGTCAAAATCAGTAGCTGTGACAACCACTTCATTATTTTCCGTAAAACGGCGAGCGGTATCTTTTACAATTGAAAATACTTCCGGCATAACTTCTTCCAGAACTACTTCCATTTTATCGGTAATCGTTTTTTCGATTTTATCCACCTCAGCCCAGATCGCTTCACGCTCTTCCAGTTCTTTGTTGTCAATATCTTTGCGAAGCTCTTCAACCTGGGCGCGCTCTTCTGCTACATAATCCTGAATGCGTTGTTTGATTTCATCCGTTTTGGCACGCAGTTCGTCATTGGAAAGCGTAACAATCGACGGGTAGGCGGCTTTGATCTTCGCAACGTAAGGATCTATCGTTTTAAGGTCGCGTTGTGATTTGTTGCCGAATAACTTCGTCATAAATTCATTAAATCCCATACTGTATATTGTATTATTTTATTCGTTATTTTTGATTGGTAAACTCAGTCAGTGGTAATTCAAGACTTGCGTTCGGCGGTCTGATTCTGAGTACATGCGTTACGGTAGGAGCTACTTCTGTTGCTTTTATCTCCCGATAGATATGCTCCGGTTTGATACCGCTTCCCAGAAATATAAGTGGCGTAATAACCGCGTTGTTGCGAACTACTTTGGGTTTTTCTTTCGGTATTTCGTTGTTGATAATCCAGCCCGGCTGAAGTTCAACAATCAGATCACCCCGTCCCAGATGATGTGTGCCCTGGCGAAGAGAAGAGGTTCCCTCGTTCCAGTCTCCTGTTCTCAAGGCGAAATCGGTGGTGACATGCTGCACGCCACTGAACTCCCGGACAAATTCGGCTGCCTTCATTTGTATTTCGGGCAGGCTCAGCTTGGCGTCTTCAATCGCTTTACGATTCAGGAATATCTGGTTGTTATAATAGCCCGTTACCCAGTTTGTCTGTCCGTAAATGGCCATTAAATACATGTTCAATAATGCCGTGCAACGTTTCGGGTGGAACTCTCCTCCGGCTAAGAGCATACCTTCCGGATACGCTTCAATGCTGCTGTAATAACCGCTTCCGGTAAAGACAATCAAGGCATTCGCCAGTCCGATTTTTTTATCTATCGCTCCGAGCAATTGTTCGATGTCTTTATCTAACTGGTAGTAAGTATCCTGAATCTCACGCGTGTATTCTTTACTCATTGCTCCGCGATAATTGCCGGCATAATACGTAACAGCCAGCATGTCCGGACAGGAACGCGTGCCGAAACCGCCGTATTCGAGGAATTGCAACGCCAGTCTGTTGATTTCCTTATTTATAAAAGGAGATGTTTTCAGATTAAGATAGGCGGTGCCGCTTTTCTCGCTGAATGTATATTTAAAAGGAATATCTTCTAAAACATAAGGAAAGGCATTCAACTGATTGATCGGTAAGGACGGAGTCCAGGTCATTTGCTCCAGACGGGGAGTCAACGATTCCGGACCGTTGTTATAACGATCTACATACCAGGGAATCCCTTTGAAATAGGTAGTCGTAGCCCATTTGCCGTTATAGTCGTCCATCCAGAACGCTCCGTTGGCAGCATGGCCGGCAGATAGAATCGCGCTTTCCGCATTGGGCGCGATAGCGAATACATCACTTCTTCCTCTGGAGGCAATCTTTAGTTCGTCTCCGATGGTAGACGCCAGTAACGCTTTTGGCGAATAATTTTCACGCGTGTAATTTCCCAGATAGTCCGGGTCGTTTAATGAGGATGTTTCCTTTCCTTTATGGAAATCGAATTTCTTGTCTGACGCTATTCCGTGATAACAAGGGTTGCTGCCTGTAAACAGGGTAGCAAAAGCGCTTGCCTGGTCGACGTTGGAAAATTCGAAACGGATGTTCTTGTACATACGCCCTTCATTCATCAGGCGTTTGAAACCTCCTTCGCCAAACGTGTTGTAAAAGTATTCTATATAATCTCCCTTCAATTGATCTACGGTAATGCAAACAACCAATTTGGGCGCCTGTTGCTGCGCCTCCATGTTGGTTACCGCTAAAATCGCGATCAGCGAGGTTATTAATCGTCTCATTCTTTTTTCCATGTTTTATATCTGTAAACCGCAAATGCCGACCTTAGCCAAAGCGTCAGGATGAGCGGTACAAAAGCCGCATTCAGATGTTGCGGGATAAATAGCCATCCCGGCAACAAAAGCGTAAGCGCCACAAAGTTAATAAAATGATAGTAAAAAGCCGCCTTCGCCAATCTTTTTACTGCAATTAGTAACACACCGACTAAGTGCAACGGATGTAACCAAACGAGCGACCAGTTGGGATATACACAGGGATGGGTTGATATAAAACTGAGGAAGAATAAGATACAGCCGGCTATTCCTGCGATGCTGAATAGTATTATATCCGGAAATTTAGCGTATTTCTTCCGCTTCCATTCCCAATAGGTGATACCTGCGGTTAAGATCAGTAGCAGTACGCTACAGATCAAAGGGGTAAATCGTTCCAGAGGATAATTATTTATTTCCGGCTCGAAGTTCGCCAGGGGGATAATTTCTTTGACTAAGGTGCGGGTATGACCATCTTTGGTTTGGATGGTTGCGGTTTTGAACGCGCTTTCTAAATATTCGGGCAGGAACATGGTTTCGTGTGGCGTTGCTGCGCGGTCGGTCGGACTGCCTAAGGCGAGGTCGCAGCCGAACGTTTGCCAGGGATGCTCGCGGGTGCAGTGATTAATCAGCTCGCGGAAGGTCTGTTCCGGCTGATCGGTCGTGTAAATGATACGTCCGTTTGTGTGTTTTTCAACGATCGAAACAAGCCGTGTTGCGCAATTATCAAAAAAGAAATTGTATCGGTACACCTGGTTTTCCGGCAGATAATTAATCAGTAAAGCGTCCCAGATTTTATTTTTTTCTTCTGTCGTCAGGTTGAGTACTAATTCGTTAATGTAGCTTCCCCTCATTTGATACTCTATCAGATAATCCAGAAAGTTGCCGGCTCCCAGCTTGTAGTCGGTCTCACCTTTGGTAAACCGGTAAACAAAATTTGAACCGGAAAAATGAAAAATGCCGTAATTAAATACAAGATCGATATTTTGTTCAGTGTCTTTGACACGAAAGGCGGCATGTCCGTAAAGTGTAAAAACCTGGTCATGAGAAGGCCCGAAAATAAGCACACTGATTTCAGACTCATCACTCAGGCTGACTTTCTGTTGAGCCGACAGCGAGAGAAACGAAAGCAAAAATAAATATATAATGATGTGTCTTCTCATGTTTTTTTTGCAAATGTAAGAAAAAACTCTTGTTTTATAGTTGTTGGGAGTACAAGGCAAATTGTAGAAAGAATAAGGATGACGATGCTATTTTGAATGCGTTTGCCCTTCCACGGCAGCAAGTTGTGAAATTATCATTTTGATACAATATATTGCGATATTGTTTCTTTTTGCATTCTCGACAATTAGTTGAATTAGAAGCTGTTTTGAATTTTAGAAATCCCGGGTAGACCGGATAAAACAAATC
>DAIPZX010000039.1:0-10848 GCA_036781995.1 Massilibacteroides sp.
GGCACGGAATAAGGAGAATATGCAATTTCATTCCTTAATAAGACAAACGGTTGACCCCACCTCTATTTTTATAGATCGCGGCAAATTGAAAGACAATAAAATAATTGCTATTCAGAAAAAAGGAGACTCTTCGGAAAAAGTAGATCTTGTGTTTGTAGCAGAAGGCTACACAGCAGCAGAGCAAAACAAATTTGAGGCTGACGCCAAACGATTTGCCGAATCACTATTTACGGTTCCTCCTTTCGACCAATGCCGGGACCATTTTAATGTATGGGGTGTCAGTCTTGTTTCGGAAGAGTCCGGCACAGACATTTCCGGAAAAGGCATCTATAAAAACACAGCCCTGAACGCCGGTTATTACACATTCGGAGTGGATCGTTATCTGACCACTCCAGACATTCGTTCTATCCGAAATGCCGTATGGAACGTACCTTGTGACGCTATTTTTGTTTTAGTCAATACCGACACATACGGCGGCGGCGGTATGTATAACTTTTACGCGATCGGGACGGCCGATAACGAGCAAACACTCCACGTATTCGTACATGAATTAGGACATAGCCTGGCAGGATTGGCTGATGAATATTTTTCATCCGAAGTGGCTTACTCTGATTTCTACAACCTGAAGCAGGAGCCTTGGGAGCCGAATATCACCACGTTGATCAACTTTGACCGTAAATGGAAGGATTTATTACCTGCAGACACCCCCATTCCTACGCCATTGGCTTACCCATACAAGAACAAAGCCGGCGCATTTGAAGGCGGAGGTTATGTGGCCAAAGGCATTTATCGCCCGGCTGATCATTGCATGATGCGTGATTACGCTCCGTTTTGCCCTGCCTGCAACCGAGCCATTTTGCGAATGGTTAATTACCTGCGCGATGAGGAATATTGATCAGGGTGAATACAATTTTGAAAAGAAATGATTACTTTTGTGCGATTAATCATTCATCCGCAAAATAATTAATCAATATGGCAATTCATTTAAACGATGTATCCAGAACTTTTGGTGAATATCTCCTGATACCCGGGCTGACCACCAAAGAATGCGTTCCGAGCAACGTCTCCCTCAAAACCCCCTTAGTAAAACATAAGGCAGGTGAACAATCAGCAATTACGTTGAATATTCCTTTTGTATCGGCTATCATGCAATCGGTATCCGGTCCTGAACTGGCTATAGAATTGGCTCGCAATGGAGGTTTATCGTTTATTTTTGGTTCGCAACCAATCGACAGTCAGGCAGAAATGGTGCGTAAGGTGAAGAAGTTTAAAGCAGGATTCGTGATCAGCGATTCTAATCTGACACCGGAGCATACCTTGGCGGACGTAATTAAATTAGCAGAAGCGACAGATCACTCCACGATCGGCATTACCGATGATGGAACGCCTAACGGAAAACTACTCGGTATGGTTACCAGCCGGGACTACCGGGCGGAAAAGGATCCGAAAGACAAAAAAGTAAAAGAGTTTATGACTCCTTTTTCCAAACTGATTGTCGGAAAAGTCGGATTAACTCTTTCTGAAGCCAATCAGATCATTTGGGATAACAAACTAAACACACTGCCGGTAATTGATGAAGATCAGAATCTGGCTTATTTTGTTTTCCGCAAAGACTACGATAGTCATCGTGAAAACCCGAACGAATTGTCCGGATCAGACAAAAGCCTGCTTGTAGGCGCCGGAATCAACACAAGAGACTACAAAGAACGTGTACCGGCATTGGTAGAAGCCGGCGTAGATGTGTTGTGTATCGACTCGTCAGACGGTTATTCGGAATGGCAGAAAGAAACATTGACCTGGATCAAAAGTAATTATGGTGATAAGGTAGCGGTAGGCGCCGGCAACGTGGTAGACAAGGAAGGATTCCTTTATCTTGTTGAAGCCGGAGCAGACTTTATTAAAGTAGGTATCGGCGGCGGATCAATCTGTATCACACGTGAACAAAAAGGCATCGGTCGCGGACAGGCAACCGCTATCATCGATGTGGCAGAAGCAAGAGATGAATATATGAAAACAAATGGTGTCTATATTCCTATCTGCAGTGATGGAGGTCTGGTACATGACTATCACATGGTACTTGCCTTATCTATGGGCGCGGATTTTCTGATGATGGGACGCTATTTCGCCCGATTTGACGAATCACCGACTAAAATACTGCGTGTAAAGAACAATTACGTGAAAGAATATTGGGGTGAAGGTTCAAACCGCGCCCAAAACTGGCAACGCTACGACATGGGCGGTACGGAAAACCTCAAATTCGAGGAAGGAGTGGACAGTTATGTTCCTTATGCCGGCAAAATGAAAGACAACCTGCTCATGACGCTTGGTAAAATCAAAGCGACCATGTGTAGCTGCGGAAGCATCACGATTGAGCAATTACAAAAGAACGCCAAGGTAACCTTGGTTTCCTCAACAAGCATTGTCGAAGGTGGCGCACATGACGTCATACTGAAAGATCATGCTTAAGATTTAATAAGTAGAGACGTACGGTCTGTGCGTCTCTACTCAATCCAATGCTATTTTAAGCAGGCTTATTGAGTTAGGCGGAAAGTGGTAAATCATCGGCATACCGATTGCAAACGTATGCGTCTTGGTTACAGGATGAATCAGATCCGGTATTTCAAAAGAGTTTCTATCTTCCGGTCTTCCTTTGATTTCAATGACCTCAATTTCATTTTTGGTATTCATACCATTGATCTTCAGTTCTGTTATTTCATCGTGGTCAGTCGTATTCACCACCTTTACAAACAACATCTGCTGCTCTTCATCCAGCGTGGCGACAGCAACAAGAGAGGGAAGCGGCTTCATCCGTACTTCATAAATCAATTCTCCATCAATACGGCACTCCAGCAGATCATCTACAGCCTTTAGCGATATGTGATAGTCACGATGGCTTTCGAAAGGAAAAGATTTCGGAGAAACCAAGGTATCTTTTATACTACCTGCCTGATGATAAAAATGACAATACTCCTCGCCCATCGTAAGTCCGATATGATTACTTTGTTCTCCGGACATGCCGTTATCTCGAATTCTCAATTGGATAGGATCGCTTCCTTTCGTTCGTTTTATAGTAGCGGTAAATTCATAATTATACTGTGTGGAATCTCCCAGAAGAATATAATTCCAACGATTCGCAACAGGCAATAGTTGACCGTTATCAATTTTCCATCCTCCAGCCAATATTTCTGACTGCTCAACCGACGAACCGTTTATTTTCACATCCTTTATCTCATAACTATTATCAAACAATTCAACAGCAGGTCTGCCTGCCATAACATAAGGTCTGGAATAGGTGTCTACCTGAGTTGAAAAAAGAAGATCTCCCCGATGTGAAGCGAAGAGTTTCAAAAGATGATAAGAAGGTGTATATACCAGACTGTCTTTTTTGAAAAGGGTCAACGGGTATCTTTTAATAGCATAGTCCGCGTTTCCAAAAACAGGAGCAAAAGCTACACTCTTTACCATTTGCGGATTTTCTTCAGCCCCGATCAGGAAACAGGATTCAGCAATAGCAGCCTTCAAAGTGCCTCCATATTGGGAACAGGTAACGCCCATTTCTCCAATAAAAACCGAAGCTCTGTCCAGTGACGGTCGTTCCTGCTTATAACGTGAACTATTCATAATGAAAAAATCCGGATTTGAATAGAGATGAGAATCAATCCATTCCCCTCTTAACTTATCAGTAACCGGCGAACTACTGATCACCGTTATTTCCGGATAGGTCTTATTTATCGCCTCTTTGAATAGCTGGAAGCGTTTTCGGTATTCTGTTCCGTAATTTTCACTGCCTATTTCAATAAATTTCAGATTAAACGGTTCCGGATGTCCGTTTTCAGCTCTCATACCTCCTAAAAGAGAATCTACGGGAGCGTTGGCGTATCCGATAGCGTCAATAGCATCCTGAACAAGTTTGTTCATCTCGGTAATTACCTCATAACGAGGACGCCTTTCCTGGTTGGTTATGCCACTGTTGATTACATAAACAGGCTCTGCCTTCAGATCCTCGCAAAGTTGCAGATACTCATGATAGCCCATGCCATTCGAAGTACCGTATCCCCAGATATTCCAAAAATGTTTTCTTTCAGCGATTGATCCGATCGTTTCCTTCCAGACAGGAAATGTTCCGTTGGTATATCCTTCCACAAAAAGTCCTCCGGGAAAACGAATAAATTTCGGATTAAGTTCCGATAACGCATTCACCAAATCATTCCGCAATCCATTCGATCGTTCCATCCAGGTATTCTGCGGTAATAAAGACACAACATCCAGATAGAAATAAGCGCTTTCCGAAGTCGAGATGGTCAGAAGCGCATGATCTGTGTTCTCAGTAGCGGTAAACACATGGCGAAATTGTTTCCATTCATAAGCAGGAGTTACTTCAAAAACATCACTTAACAAACGGGAACAAGACGAATCTTCAAGAGCCAATGTTATACTTCGGGGGGATTGAGAAGTGGACCTGATATAAAAAGACAAGTTATAACGTTCTCCTTTTTTTAATGGAATTCCTTTATAACCCTCAGCAATGAGACCTCCTCTTTTTCCTTCAGCGTAATTAATCGATACAGCCAGATAACGACGATTCTTTTCGCTCACCGGCATTGTTGTTTCCGGTAAAAAATACGTATTATCTCCTAATCTTCTCCACCCGGGAACAGCATCCGGACGAGGAAATGAAAGCGTCCATCTGTTTGGAGTTATCAAGACACCCCTTGTTCGGTCATAAGCACTATGAACAGGCAAAGCCCCATCTTCAAAACTGCGATTCTGAATCAACTCCGCATACAAGCCTCCTTCAATTGCATGATTTATCTCCTCTATAGTCAAGCCATACAGATTCGGATTAACCGGAACAGACGTTGTTTCCATATCTACAGTAATTGTAGAGGTGGGCGGAATATCCGGCGCACAACCCGTTAATAAAAAAATAAGCCAGCCAAAGAGTCCTTTTTGCACAAAACTAAAAGATTTTGTATAATCATTCATAAAAACAATCTTGTTTTCTATGCAAATATAGATATTTATTGTCCTAAATATCTGCAATGCACACATACATACAATTAAATATAAAAGAAACAGTGTATCTTTACAGAGCGTAAGTAGTAAAACATAGTGTTTCTGACTAATTATGCTACATAAACAACCATAATATTGCTGGCTGAAAAAAGTAATTTTGTGGATTTATTTATTATAAACTTTTATTATTTTTTTATAATATGGAAATCAAAACACCTAAAGGAAAACTTGGAGTCCTTGTTATTGGAGTTGGAGGCGCTGTCTCTACAACATTTATTGCAGGCACTTTATCCGTTCGTAAAGGACATGCAAAACCAATCGGTTCATTAACACAGTTGGCTACAATCAGATTAGGAAGACGAAATGAAAATCGCTTCCCTAAAATAAAGGATGTGGTTCCTTTATCTGATTTAAAAGATTTAGTTTTTGGTGGTTGGGATATTTTTGAAGAAGACCTCTATAAAGCTGCTACACATGCCGAGGTTCTCAGCAAAGATGACTTAGAGGTTGTTAAGGATGAATTAGCTTCAATACAACCAATGAAAGCCGTATTTGACCAGAATTATGTAAAAAGGCTACATGGAACACATGTAAAAGACGGCAAAACCCGTTGGGATCTAATGGAGCAAGTACGTGAAGACATCCGTACATTTAAAAAAGAAAATAATTGTGATCGTATAGTGGTTATGTGGGCTGCGAGTACCGAAGTGTTTATTCCTCAAAGCAAAGAACATGAGACACTGATGGATTTCGAAAAAGCACTAAAAGAAAACAACACAGATGTGATTTCTCCGAGTATGTGCTATGCATATGCTTCTATTGCAGAAGGTTGTCCGTTTATTATGGGAGCTCCTAATTTATGCGTAGACATACCTGCCATGTGGGAATTTGCAGAGCAGAAACAAGTTCCGATCTGTGGTAAAGATTATAAAACAGGACAAACCATGTTGAAAACAGTCTTAGCGCCAATGCTAAAAACACGTATGCTGGGACTTGACGGATGGTTCTCTACCAATATATTAGGAAACAGAGACGGTGAAGTACTGGACGATCCGGGATCCTTCAAAACAAAAGAAGTGAGCAAGCTTTCTGTAATAGACACCATCTTGCAAACGGACCTGTATCCGGAACTTTATGGAAATATCTATCATAAAGTACGTATCAACTATTATCCTCCGCGCAAAGACAATAAAGAAGGATGGGATAATATTGATATCGTAGGCTGGATGGGATATCCGATGCAATTAAAAGTAGATTTCCTGTGTCGCGATTCCATACTGGCAGCTCCGTTATGTCTTGATCTGGTTCTTTTTGCAGACCTGGCTTCACGCTGTGGATTTCATGGTATCCAAACCTGGCTGTCTTTTTATTTCAAAAGTCCTATGCATGACGAAAATCATATCCCGGAACACGACTTGTTTATACAACATACAATACTAAAGAATACATTACGCAAGATCATCGGTGAAGAAACAATCGATTATCTTGACTAATAAAAGATGTCTGCATTTTGTCATTCTGACCAAAGTAAAGAAGTCTCTGTTTTTTTATGACATGGAGATATCTGACCTGCTCAGAATGACAAAATTGCATAAATGAGACATCTTATTGAAACAATACGATTAATTATGGATTATGCAATTATTGCGGCTGGAGAAGGATCTCGATTAGTGCAGGAAGGGATTAAAACACCCAAACCATTGATTCAGTTACAGGAAACCCCTTTGATAGATCGTTTAATTCAACTATTCTCTAATAACAAAGCCTCCTCGATCAGTATCATCATAAATGAGGAGATGAAAGAAGTACAGGAACATCTGAAAAAAATAAAAACAAGGGTTCCTTTAAATATATATATCAAAAGTACCCCGAGTTCTATGCATAGTTTTTACGAACTGAGCCGACATATGCAAGGCGATAAACTATGCCTGACAACAGTAGATACTATTTTTCATGAAGAGGAATTCAAACAATACATAAACAAATGGGTTGAAGACAAAGATTCTGATGGGCTAATGGCTGTTACCGATTATATCGATGACGAAAAGCCTCTCTATATAGATGTAGATGAAAATCTGACTATTCGCAATTTTTATGACACAAAAGAAGACGGCTGCAACTACATCTCCGGTGGAATATATTGCCTGAGACAAAACGCGGTTAATGTCTTGGAGAAAGCGATTGAATCCGGAATATCCCGTATGCGTAATTATCAAAAATTACTCGTACAGGAAGGTTTGCAACTAAAAGCCTATCCATTCAAAAAAATCATTGATGTGGATCATGCCGAAGACATTCAAAAAGCGGAATGTTTTTTAAAAACCAAATAAAGGAATGACAAAAGTAACTATAGCAGGAATTTGTCGGAGAGATAAATTTTCGCCCAATCATATAGGTAATGACGCCGCCATTTTTAATCTGACAGCAGAGCATTTAAAGGAGATGGGGTGCATTGTAAATAAATACACAGAATCAGATCTGATACTGGGAAATATTAAAGAAACAATCATCTTTAATATGGTGCGCGAATGGCAATCCATAGATATATTGCAAAAGATGGAAGACGAGGGATGCAAAGTGATTAATTCTGCGTACGGAATTGATAATTGTACGCGCGAAAAAATGACACGCTTGTTAATTGGCAATCAAATACCACATCCCAGAAGTTTATATCTCAACACCAATGAAGACCCCGAAGAAGAATTACAAAAGAGTGGTTTTCAGAATTGTTGGATCAAACGGGGAGATTTCCATGCCATTCATCGCGAAGATGTAACTTATGTACGCCATTTGGAGGAAGCAAAAGGTATTTTAAAGGAATATGCGATAAGAGGTATTCAAACCGCAGTGGTCAACGAACATTTGTGTGGAGACCTGATCAAGTTTTATGGTGTAAAAGATACCGGTTTCTTTTATTGGTTTTATCCATCCAATGCCAATCACAGCAAGTTTGGATTAGAACTTATTAATGGCACTGCGAAAGGAATAGCGTTTGACGAAGAAGAGCTGAAAGCTATTTGCTCACAGGCGGGCAATGTTTTGAATGTAAATATATATGGAGGAGATTGCGTTGTTACTGAAGACGGAAAAATACACTTAATTGATTTCAATGACTGGCCCAGTTTTGCCCCATGCAGAGAAGAAGCGGCGAAATTTATTGCTCAACGTATTTATATGATGGCTACAAAATAATGGAACAAAGCAAAACTAAACATACGTTCGAATCAACATTAAAATCTTTAGACACAGAAGAGTTTATCGATATACATTTCTATCGTCCGATTGGTTACCAATGGGCTTTGTTATTTAACAAATTGGACATATCGCCTAATACTGTAACGATAGCATCTATTTTTATTGGAATTGCGGCAGGAATATGCTTCTACTTTAATGATCTGCCGATTAATGTGGTGGGTATGTTATTGTTGGTATGGGCAAATTCCTATGATAGCGCAGACGGCCAGCTGGCTCGTATGACAGGAAAAACCAGCCCATTGGGTCGTGTTTTGGATGGAACTTGCGGCGACCTGTGGTTTATCAGCATCTATGCGGCTATCTGTTTACGCCTTACCCCTGAATGGGGCATATGGATTTGGATATTAGGAGCGGTAACCGGTTTTTTTCACAGCAAACAAGCCGCTATGGCCGACTATTATCGCAACATACATCTGCTTTTCCTGAAAGGCGAATCAGGCAGTGAATTATCAAAAGCCGACAAATTGGAAGCAGACTTCGCTAAACTATCCTGGAATAAGGACTTTATTTACAAGCTATTCGGACTATTCTATCTTAATTATACGAAAGGTCAGGAACAGTTAACTCCTAAATTCCAAAAAATGATGGAGACGATCCATAAGGTATATGCAAATAAAATACCGGATGAGTTTCGCCGGAAGTTCCGCAACAAAAGCCTTCCATTAATGAAATACACCAATATGCTTTCCTTTAACACCCGGGTGATTGCATTATTTATCAGTCTTTTCATTAATATGCCTTGGCTCTATTTTGCTTTTGAAATGACAGTTCTCAATAGCATGTTAATCTATATGGTCGTTACACATGAATCTTTCTGTGATAAATTCAGCAAAGAAATTGCAACTACACAACAAGCAAATGAATAAACTAAACAATATAACAGGGATAATCTTTGATTACGGAGGCACAATCGACAGTAATGGGCTTCATTGGGCAGAGGTAATATGGCATGTTTATGAAACATTTCTTGTTCCTGTCAGCAAAGATGATTTCCGCGAAGCTTACGTATATGGAGAACGCACCCTGGCTAAAAACCCACTGATCCGACCCAGGCATACTTTCAAGGATATGCTGCATATTAAAATCGATATCCAAATGCAATGGCTGCATGCAAATAACAAACTTCCGGGAAACTATTCATCGGATGAAGTTGCAGGAGCAATTGCAGACCGGTGCTATAATTTTGCCAGACAAACAACTGCCAAAGCCAAAGAAACCATTGACAAGTTAGCTTCTGTCTACCCGATTGTATTAGTGTCTAATTTTTATGGAAATATAGAAGCTGTTCTTCAGGATTTTGGTCTAAAGGAATATTTTCAAACCATCATTGAATCGGCCGTCGTCGGAGTCAGAAAGCCGGATCCGCAAATATTCAGATTAGGAGTAGAGCAACTCAAAATGAATGCGGAAAACATTGTTGTAATTGGAGATTCCTATGATAAAGACATTATTCCTGCATCAAAAATAGGATGCAAAACCATCTGGCTTAAAAATATCGGTTGGGAAGAATATAAAGGAAACGAAACTGCCGATATTATCCTATCAGATTTTACTGAATTAGAGCAATCTCTATTGATGTAAAAACAGTCTGTCTTTTTTTAAAAATCAAATCAATAGATTAAAATGTTTAGATTTTTTCTCAATTTATCCCTCTGCCTTATTTTGCTTAACTCTTGTGATCTGATTGACTATCACCCTTATGACGGCAAATTGAGCTCTGGTACAGAGATTGACATTAACAGAAAAAACATACTTAAAATTGAAGCGTTGTGTAAAGATAAAGACACAATCCGTTTTGTGATGATCAGCGACACACAGCGAAGCTATGATGAGACAGAAGACTTCATGAAACATTTTAACAGTCAAGTTAATGATGTGGATTTCATTTTGCACGGAGGAGACATAGCGGATTTTGGAATGAAGAAAGAATTTGAATGGGCGCACAAGATT
This sequence comes from Massilibacteroides sp., assembly GCA_036781995.1. Taxonomy (GTDB): domain Bacteria; phylum Bacteroidota; class Bacteroidia; order Bacteroidales; family Tannerellaceae; genus Massilibacteroides. Next base: position 10,222 of record DAIPZX010000039.1, read on the forward strand.
CTTTTCAAATTGAAAGTACCTTATGTTTCAATGATTGGGAATCATGATATTATAGGTAATGGTGATCAGGTATTTAAAAAAATGTATGGCGAGGAAAACTTCTCTTTCATTGTAGGAGATACTAAAATCATCTGCCTGAATACAAATGCTATTGAATATGATTATAGTAATCCTGTACCTGATTTTACATTTATAAATGAACAAATAGCCGATTCATCTCGCAATAAGAGAACCATTATAGCAATGCATGCCCCGCCGGGAAATGAACAATTCAATAATAATGTGAAAGACGTTTTTCATTGGATCATCAAACGGGCTCCATCCCTACTCTTTTGCCTTCATGGACACGAACATAATTTCAAAATACGGGATCTATTCAATGATGGATTACTCTATTACGGATGCACAACATTAGGAAAACGAGGTTATTATTTATTTACTCTCACACCCGATAGTTATTCTTATGAAGAAGTTGAATTTTAAGTTGACATTAATATCTATTTGTTTCCTGAAAAGTTTTTTTCTGCATGCTCAAAATAATCCGGAGATGGAGGTAGAAAAAACTAATATTTATCATTCTTTCTGGAATAAATTGACTCCCCACTATATTAAGGGACAGTATGCCGG
>DAIPZX010000040.1:0-10809 GCA_036781995.1 Massilibacteroides sp.
GAAAATATTTATATGCCGAAAATCAAAATTTATATTCCGTATCTTTGCAGCCTATTAAGCAACTGAAATGAACAAAGAGAATAGCTTTGTAAGATTATTTACTATACTTGTTATTGCATTATTAGGAAGCATTGTGCTATACTGGCTTCCGGATTCAATCGGAGGATATAAGCTGAAGAAGGTGGACTTGCTGGCTGATGTTCGTATAAAGCCGGTTCCCCTCTCATTGGATTCTTTAATGAAACAGTTGGAAGAGACGGATACGATTCCTGAACATGAAATGATTCCCGATTCGCTTGTTGTTGATCATTCGCTTGATTCGGTTATGCTGGCGTTGAGGGATTCTTTATATCGTACGATCTATACGGTTGCCGGAGCGGATTCATCAGGCGCGCATCTTGAAGATTATTCTACGGGACATGTTGGCTTGGCACGTTTCTTTTCTGCTTTAGAATCGAGAGAGACGCTTGACCGTCCGGTGCGGATTGCTTTTCTGGGCGATTCGTTTATTGAAGGCGATATTATTGTGGCGGATTTGAGGACGGCATTGCAAAAAGAATTTGGAGGAAACGGAGTCGGCTTTGTTCCTGTTTTTTCTATAACGGATCAATATCGTCCCACCATTAATCAAAAAGTTGAGGGATGGGACGCTTATTCCATATTGAAAGATACTGCGCGGACATATATGTTTTCAGGAACATTATTTGAACCGGAAGAAAAAGCGTCTTTGTCTATTAAACCCGCAGACAAATATCCGGAATTGAGTCATGCGGCATCGTTTAAATTCTATTATACGGGCAAAAAACCGGGAGTGATATCTTATGTTACGGATGCACAACCGGATACGATCACGAAAAGACTGATTCCTCAGGAAGAACCGGGTTTTCTTGAAATAGAAGAACCCTTTGAAGAAGCATTCTTTCGTTTTTCCGAAGGAGAGGATATGCTGGCTTTCGGTACAGCCATGGAAGATAACGATGGCGTAGTGGTCGACAACTTTTCTCTGCGTGGAAACTCCGGTTTGATTCTTGACCGCCTTAATCTTGATTTGTGCCGGGGCTTTTCGGAAATTCGTCCGTATGATCTGATCGTACTGCAATATGGTTTGAACGTGGTTAGTGAAGAAGTTTTGAATTATGGATGGTACAGAACTCGCATGATTGGAGTTGTGAGGCATATTCAGCAATGTTTTCCGGATACGGATATCTTGTTGATGGGTGTGTCTGACCGTGCTTATCAATCTGACGATTCATTTGAGACGATGCCGGCTGTTCTCGCGCTGTTGCATGCGCAAAGGCAAATTGCTAAGAGTACAGGCATTACGTTTTGGAATACATTTGGCGCTATGGGCGGAGTAAATAGCATGACTCGTTTTGTGGAAAATAACTGGGCAAGTAAAGACTATACACACTTGAGTTTTCGGGGAGGACGGGAGATAGCGAAGGCTTTTTATGAGGCGCTGATGTTGGAAAAAGAATTTTATGATAAAGCGGATGAAACGATACATTAAGCAGTTTTCTGTGTTCTTCTTCTTCCTGATCGTATGTTTATACGTGACTGATCAGGTAAAAGGACAGGTTTTGTTGTCGCCGCCGCCTTTGTTTCAAACTACTTCTACGCTTAAGCCTATGGACACCCTGAAGGTCGATTTGCCTTTTGCTGTAGACTCCTTATTGGTTATAACGGATGAAACAGATCATCTGAAACCGATATTTACACTTTTTCGGGAATTGGAAGCAGGCAAAGATACAACGTTAACGATCCTGCACCTTGGAGATTCGCATGTTCAGGCCGGACATTTTCCCGGACGTATGATGCGTCTGCTGCATCAGCAATTCGGTAATGCGGGTAGGGGATGGGTGGCTCCGTTTAAACTTTCCAGGACGAATGAGCCGGATGATTACTTCCTGCGGTCGGCAGCGAAAGACTGGGTGGCAGGACGGATAATACAAAAACAAAAGAAAACGCCGATAGGTCCGGGAGGCATAGGAATCAGAACACTCTCCAGTTCGGTGAATTTAGATATTGTCATAGCACCTAATAATGGAGCGGGATATGAGTTTAATCAGGCAGTGCTTTACAGAGGAGATAAAGCTACTCCGATGTTGCCGGCAGGTCCGTTGAAAGATTCTGTGTCTACTTTCAGAAATATGGAACCTTTAGCTCCCCGGTTATTAATGGATACGTTCAAAATATCCAAAATGACCGACATGTTGCAGCTGCATAGTACTCGCCGCAAGCCGGGTACAGATGTTCTTTTACCGGCATCTGCCTTCTCCAATATCTATTACGGTTTTAGTCTGACCAATGGAAATCCGGGTGTTTTATATCACGCTATCGGTGTGAATGGAGCCATGTTTGTAAACTATACCGATCCTGATTTCTTACCTCGGTTAGCCTTGCTTAAACCGGATTTGCTGATTATCTCTTTAGGTACGAATGAATCTTTTGGAACTCGGTTTAACGAAAATGAATTTCGTGGGCAGATACATAATTTTCTGCTGATGGTTAAAAAATATATGCCTAATACGACTTTGCTGCTCACTACTCCTGCCGAATGCTACAAGCGGGTAAGAGTAAATAAGCAAAGAACCTATGTGCGCAATGACAATACCTCAAAAGCCGCTTCGGCCATTGTGAAGCAAGCTAAGCAGGAAGGAATAGCCTGTTGGGATCTGTTTGCTGCGACAGGGGGAAAAGATTCATCTCAGAAATGGTATAAAGGGGGTTATCTGGGAAGAGACCGTATCCATTTCACCAAGAAAGGATATCGGGAGCATGCCGATTTATTCTTTTTATCCTGGATGAACAGGTATAACAGTAAAACGCACGAAGTTGCAAACAAAGACAAATAATGGAAACGCTGATTGATTCAATACATACTTATATAGCTCAGTTATCAATTGATAAAGCACTCGACCTGCTGACTTATCAACCTAATTCTCCCATGCTCTTCAGTAGCGGGTTGTTCTTTTTCCTGTTTATAGGTTTTTTTATGATTTATATGTCACTCCGGAAAAATACGTTGGCACGTATTATCTATGTGACTCTTTTTTCGCTCTACTTCTATTATAAAAGCAGCGGCTTATGGTTTGGTTTGCTGATTGTTACGGCCACCTCTGATTATTGGATCGGGCGCGTGTTGGAAATAACGGCGACACAATGGAAAAAGAAACTGCTGGTTACACTTAGCCTTTGCGTGAATCTGGGCATGCTGGCTTATTTCAAGTATTTCAATTTCCTGTACGAACTGGTTGTGAGAGCAGGAAACGAGATTGGATATTTGTTTGGAAACGATTCTTTACAACGGATGTCTTTCGAGAAGATGGATATTTTCCTGCCGGTAGGTCTTTCTTTTTTTACCTTTCAGTCGATCAGTTATATTATTGATATTTACAGAGGACGAACCACTGTGTTGCATCGGTGGATAGATTATTTGTTCTATGTTTCCTTCTTTCCCATGTTGGTGGCGGGACCGATTGTGCGTGCGCGCGAGTTTATCCCCCAGATGTATAAGTCTCCCACATTAAGCCGTTTGCAATTCGGAGAGGGGCTATATCTGGTACTCTGCGGATTGATCAAAAAAACGGTTATTTCGGATTATATCAGCTTCAATTTTGTAGACCGTGTGTTTGATTCGCCTTTACTTTACACCGGGGTGGAGAATCTGTTGGGCGTTTATGGTTATGCCTTGCAGATTTATTGTGATTTCTCCGGTTATTCGGATATGGCTATCGGTATTGCTTTATTGCTTGGCTTCCGTTTCAATGTCAATTTTGATTCGCCTTATCAGTCTGCTACCATTACCGAGTTCTGGCGTAGATGGCATATTTCTTTGTCTTCCTGGTTGAAAGACTATTTGTATATCTCGCTTGGAGGAAACCGGAAAGGTAAACTGCGCACTTACATTAATCTGTTTATCACTATGTTGCTGGGTGGTTTGTGGCACGGTGCGTCTATACGTTTTATCCTCTGGGGTGCTTTGCATGGAGTTGCTTTGGCTATTCATAAATTTATTATGGGGCGTTTTAAGAGTTTTAAGCAGACCGGAGAGGAGATGGGTTTTATCCGGCGGTTTACAGGGACGGTTTTTACCTTTCATGTGGTTTGTTTCGGCTGGATTTTCTTCAGGGCGGATTCCATGCAGACTGTAAAAGAGATACTCATGCAGATATTCACCAGTTTCCATCCTGAAATATTGGTTCAGTTTATTACCGGCTATTCTGTCGTATCGGCGCTTATGGTGTTAGGCTATATCTTTCATTTTATGCCCAAGAAAGCAGATCTGTTTGTGCAAGGACTTGTTACCCGTTCACCTTTGCTGGTGCAGGCATTTATGCTGATCGTTGTTATCTTTATCGTTGTTCAATTTAAGAACGCCGGTGTGCAACCGTTTATTTATTTTCAATTTTAAGTTGGCGGAGGTCATTACCGGAAATATCCTGGAATACGCGTAATCCAAATTCGGGAATGATGGCAAGAACATGGTCGAAAATATCCGCTTGAAGCGCTTCATAGACTACCCACGTCCTGTCTTCCGAGAAGTAATATAATTCGATAGGAATACCCTTATCCGTTGGTTGCAGATGGCGAACCATGCACATGAGGTCATGATTAATACCCGGATAGCTTTTCAGGTAACGCAACAGGTAATTACGGAACACCCCTAAGTTCGTTTGCCGTCTGCCGTTTACGGGAATAGACGAGTCGATATGATGAAGTTCATTAAACTCTTTTAATTCTTCTTCCTTACCATCTATATAATCGGTAATCAAGGCTATTTTACGAAACTTCTCAAGCATTTCGGGTGTGCAGAAACAAACGCTGTTTATGTCAATGTTAATAGACCGCTTGGTGCGCCGTCCTCCGGATTCGAACATGCTTCTCCAGTTTTGGAACGAATCGCTGACTAACGCATACGGAGGAACTGTGGTTACTGTATTATCCCAGTTTTTTACTTTGACTGCGTAAAGCGTCATTTCAATAACCACCCCGTCGGCTTTATATTTCTCCATGGTGATCCAGTCTCCGGGTCTGAGCATATCGTTTGCCGATAATTGTATGCCGGCCACAAAACCAAGTATGGTATCTTTAAACACCAATGTTAAAATAGCAGCAGACGCGCCCAGTCCGGTAAGTAATCCCCGGATCGGTTGATTTATCAAGGTGCCGACAATTGCAATAATCCCGATTACAATGACTGTAATCTGCATTATTTGGATGAATCCCTTAAGTGGTTTGTTTTTTAAAGCCTCCTTTTGGCTATATACTTCGTGCACCAATCCTAAAGAAGCATAAATGAAACGCAGGGAAATGGCGATAATATAGACTTCACACAGGCGTTTAAGAAAATCGAGTAACTCACTGTCGCTATCTTCCGGAAATGCGAAAGAGAGCATCATATAAATAAAAATAGACGGAATGATATTGATCATTTTATGAATAATCTTCCGCTCGATAATCAGATCATCCCAAACGGTTTTCGTTTTGGCTGCAATATGTCCGAAAACCTTTAATAAAATGTTACGGCAAACAAAATCAATCAGATAAGCCATTAACAGAATAAGGAACAAAACAAGAAAATTGTCAAATTGACCAGCAGTTTCGTCTGATGCTCCTGCAAATTTCAGTAGGTTATATGCCCATTCTCTTAGATTATCCATGAATAGTCTTTATTTAGTTATCGCAAAAGTAGACAATTTATACTTATAAGTAAGCATTGTGTATCTCTCTCTTCTATGGAAAACATTTATCTTTGCTGTAAAGAAAGGAATAAGAAATGGCAAAAAGGAAAGTTCGGAAAGTAAAGAAAAAGAATAAAAAGCAAAGCGGGAAATCTTTTTGGAGAGAAATTAAGCGTTTTGTTGCTCTTGTTTGTGTGCTAATCGTTTCTATAACCGGATTGGCATTTCTATACCTGAATTATGTGCCAGAGGAGAAAGCCCAAAAGGTGGTTGACGATATTGTGCAAAAAGTACCCGAACTTATCGAATCCCCAACACCGACTAAACTAAAACCGGAACACATACCTGTCAGGGCTGAAATACCGGTTCTGAAAAACGGAGCAAAAGAACAGATTATCCGGCACGAAGCTTATTCTGTTTCCTATAATTCGGATTTTAAAATCCCCAACTGGGTTGCCTACGAATTGACTAAAGAAAAAGTAAGTAATGCGAATGTTAAAAGACATAATAAATTTATTCCGGATCCGGACGTAGAAGGTGCAACGGCGCTCAATGAAGATTATACCCGGACAGGTTATGATCGCGGACATATGGTGCCTGCCGGTGATATGAAATGGTCGGAGAAGGTGATGCGCGAAACATTCTATTTCAGTAACATCTGCCCCCAGGACAGAGGATTGAACAGTGGCGTATGGAGTGATTTGGAGACGACTATCCGTGTTTGGGCAAAAGAACATAAACGTATTTACATCGCCTGCGGTCCGGTAATCGAAAAAGACCTGAAACGTTTAGGTAAAAACCGGGTAGGCGTACCACGCCTATTTTATAAAGTAGTTTGTAATCCTGAAAAAGCAGAATGTATAGGTTTCCTGTTTGAAAACCGGGATTATAAACAAACCTCCCCACGTGACCTTGCCGTAACGGTAGACCGGGTGGAGGAAGTGACGGGCATTGACTTCTTTTCTCAATTTCCGGAAGCGATTGAACGGGAAATGGAGTCAAAGGTTGATTTGAAGTTTTGGTCGTTTATCAAGTAATGTGTATTCAGTTTTTTATTAACAACCTGAAATCCGCTATAACGGGTAAATGATCACTAAAGCCCTGCTCATATTTATATCCGTGATAGGTTCTTAAAGGGCGCTTTCCCCGCCAGGTTTTATCGTCTGTCAACAAAAAGGGCGGAGAGAAAACACAAACGCTTTCCGGAATCAGGGATGACAGGAGGGAGGAACTGATAATTATATGATCCAACTGGCTCCATGAGTCTCGGTATTTGTGGCTTCCTTTTTTATTATACGTTAAATTGTATAAGATAAGTCCCGGCTCTTGTTCTGTTTCAGCTTCCGGCGGTAATGCTTTGATATCTTGTGTGAGGCTTTTGTCTGATGGGATGTCATTCAAGTCGCCCATGATCAAAAGAAGGCAATTCTCTCTTTCCTGATAAAGAGAATCGCAGAGGCGGCGCAGAAATAAGGCGGCATCTGCCCGTGCTCGTTCCGTCTCTTTTTCGCCGCCATAACGGGAAGGAAAATGACAGGCAAAGACATCCAGCGTATCACCTGTGATAATTTCTCCTGTAACATGCAGAATATTGCGTGATCTCTTTCGGGAATGCGTGAAAGGAATAACATGTTCCGTGTGTGTAAGGTATTTGAATTTATCCCGTTGGTACAGCAAAGCCGTATTGATGCCCCGATCGTCTCTTCCGGTAGTGATCCGGTACTGATAATCCTGTTTCCGTAGGGGGGTGCGTCGGAGTAAATGATGCATAACGGAATCATTTTCTACTTCACACAGCGCCACTAAGGCAGGTGTATCCCATTCTCCTGCCGCAGAAACAACTTTGGCTATCTGTTGCAGTTTATGATAGTAACGGGCCTTTGTCCAGTGGCGTTTCCCTTTGGGTTGGAATTCGTCATCGTTTTTATCGGCAGACTTGGTTGTGTCGAACAAGTTCTCTACATTATAACTCATCACCCGAAAGCCTGTTTGAGCAGAACAGAAAGGGGAAAGGCAGATGAAAAAGGTGATGGCTAAGATTTTGATCATGTTCCGGTTGTTATTTTTCCTCTTCAGGCTCGGGTACGTATTGATAGGCGCCTATATCCGGCAGGGTATTGTCTGAAACGCGCGTCACTCCGTATCTGTCCTGCGGATAAAGCCGTGCTATATCCACGTTTGCTTTGCCTATCGCTTTGGATACGTTTTCAGCATCTGTTTTGATGCGGTAGTCGAAAATGTAATTTTCTTCTTTGTTGCCGTTTAATCTGTAGCTGTTTAGATTGCTTCCTTCAATAAAGAGACAATTGGTCGTTTTTGCCAAATCGTTAGTTTGTCTCAACAGGCAATTGGTGAAATGATAATCAAAATCTCCGGATGATTCGATGTTTATTTCTCCCGTACTTTGGCTTTTACTGCCGTCAATGATGCAATTTTCAAAATAAGCCTGCTCTATCGGATAGGCTTGTTTCCCTGCGATGGCGCTTTCATGTTGAAGTATCACGGACTGAACTGCTGTTCTGCTTTTGATTTTGATGAAATTGGCAATCGTACAGTGTGTAAAGCGGTATTTACCTCCCGACAAAGCGAGCAGGCTGTCTTCCGCATTACTGAATTCGGAGTTGTAGGCTTCGATATGGCAGTTTTCGGCATATAGAAGATTACCGGACATGTTCGTTACCTGAGATGCGTTGAAAGTAATTTTGGGTTGCTCTGTTGTGGAGGGCAAACAGATTACTCCGTTCTTCCCGTTACGAATGCTGGTATGTTCAAACAGGTTGTTATAGCTTTCGGAAGAAAACGTAAAACCACCCCATTGCCCCGGAACCTGATCATAAGCAAGCTCTCCGGATAACAGATCATCCAGACGATCCCCTCTGAATACGACCGGATTGTTTATCGTTCCGAGGGATTTTATTGTGCCGGATACATTGACCTTCGCATTGTTTCGCAGGTAGAAACCTGCACCTGCTTCAATGGTTAACGTTGCGTTGGGAGATACGACAAGACTGTCGTAAATCAGGTAAGGACGATCACTTGTAATTGTTGTATCGCCGGTAATAAAGAGTCCCCCTTTGATCAGTATTACGTCTTGTCCGTAAGCCTGAAGCAATACGGATTGTTTGCCTCCGTTAAGCATAAATTGCAGAGAGTCTTTAATTTCAAAAGGATTGTTTCTGTCTTGCGGATCGATGGTTACCTCTACAAAAATGTATATACTATCCTTGCCTAAGATACTGATGTCATTGAACTCCGTTCCTTTTCTTCCATCCACATTAAGGCGAAAACCGGAACTTCCCTGACCTGCCAGTGAAATAGATTGTATATTCAATGCTTCCTTATTCCTGTTATAAACCATTAATTTTTTAGTGGTGGAACCTATAGTCGTAAAGACTGTATCAAATGCTATTGTATCTGCTGAAAACGCAAGCGTATGATTCGGGTTTGTCGAATAGTTGTCTTCCAGATCGCTACATCCATAGCTCAGAAAGAGTATTAAGAAAGGCAGTAAATATATTTTTTTCATATACGAATACGAATCAGTAATCATTAAAATGTAGAGACGCGCAGTGGCACATCTCTACATCCTATAACGTATATGCGTTCCTTTTATTTTGCAGGGATACTTTTTAATACATCCAGCAGGTGCCTCCACCATAGATCAACCGTGCTGATCTGGATTCGCTCGTTGGGTGAGTGCACATCGCGTAATGTAGGACCAAACGAGATCATATCCAGATAAGGATATTTCTCAAGGAACAGACCGCATTCAAGCCCTGCATGGATGGCTTTAATCGCAGCCTCTTTGCCGAACAGGCGTTTGTATGAATCCTGTGCCACCTGCATAATCAGCGAATCTGAGTTTGGCGCCCAGCCCGGATAACCATCTCCGTGTGTCACTTTCGCTCCGGCAAGCAGGAAGGTAGCCGCAACCTGATTGGCAACAGCTAATTTATAGGATTCAATAGAACTGCGTTGGCTGGTTCCTACTAAGACCGTGTTGTCTGCCAATGTCTTTACAGAGGCCAGGTTGGTTGATGTTTCCACCAAACCTTCAATCTCATGACTCATGCCAATCACACCGTGCGGAGCAGCTTGTAGTGAATAAATGATCTTTTTTGCTGTTTCTTTGTCTATGGCAGTTGCCGGACGGGAAGCAGATTCCAAGGATAATTGCACGTTCTTGTCAACGTATTTCAACTCATTCTCTACATCTGCTGTAAAGTTGTTCAGCATTACGCGTACATCTTCTTTTGCGCTTGCCGGTATGCCGACTACGGCATAAGCTTCACGGGCAATCGCATTACGGAGGTTGCCTCCATTGATTTCACAAAGGGTGATGTCGTATTTTTGTTGTAACAGATACAAGAAACGAACCAGAATTTTGTTGGCATTGCCCAGCCCTTTGTGTATCTCGCCTCCGGAGTGTCCGCCATTAAGTCCTTTTACATCTATGCGAAGATAATGCAAATCAGGGTTGGTAGCGGTTGGTTTGAAAGTAAACAAGGCTTGCGTATCCTTTCCGCCGGCACATCCGATAAATATTTCGCCTTCGTCTTCACTATCCAAATTTAACAGGATATTACCCGTCATAAATCCTGCTTTGAGTTCTTTCGCTCCTGTCAGTCCTGTTTCTTCATCTACTGTAAACAAACATTCGATAGGTCCGTGTTCCAGGTCATCAGAAGCCAGAATAGCTAATTCGGCAGCAATGCCTATGCCGTTATCCGCACCTAAGGTGGTGTCTTTCGCGCGCAACCAATCACCGTCAACCACTGTTTCAATCGGGTCGTTATCAAAATCATGTGCTGTTCCGCTGTTCTTTTCGCAAACCATATCCATGTGCGACTGAAGAATTACGGTTGGTAAATTTTCGTAGCCCGGAGTTGCCGGTTTAGACATCAGGATATCGTGGAGGAGATGGAAGGATCTGTTGATTACCGGGCTCTGCCGGTGGAAGTACTGCTTGAGGATCCGGTTTTTGCCGGGAAAGTACTGTATATCCGGATCCCGGAGGGCAATATCGGTATCCTGTGGCTGAACGGCGTGGTTCAGCAGGTGCTGACTGAGCCGGTATATCTTTACTGGAACAACTGGAACCGGTTTGAGTATCAGCTGCTGGATA
>DAIPZX010000041.1:0-10764 GCA_036781995.1 Massilibacteroides sp.
GTGATGTTGAAAACAGGGTTACTCCCCAATAACGAATGGCTGAATAGTTACGGTTATTTTTTCACATGTTATTTTTTCTTAACAGTAACCGGATTCTACCTGATTCCAAATTACACTTAATAAAATTAGTAGAGAATAAATTCAAAACAGCTTCTAACCTCATCGTCATTTGCGAGGAGCAAAGCGACGAAGCAATCCAAAAGGTGGCGCAGACTGGATTGCTTCACTGCGTTCGCAATGACGAAGCGGTGGTGAAGATACCAGAATACAGGGCGACTGTATTAAAAACAGCATCTAAAACCACATCGTCATTGCGAGGAGCAAAGCGACGAAGCAATCCAGAGGGTGCGTAAACCGGATTGCTTCGCTGCGTTCGCAAATGACGAGACAGTAGCAGCGCGGTATGCGAAAAAGAGGATTTTCTTCTTAAAAAAGACAATTGACAACCTGTTTGTCACTAAAATATTATAAATAATAGAAGCTTTAGAGGAGAAAGCAAAAAATGTTTCTACTTTTGTGGCTTGTATGCAACAAACTTAAGTTTTGATGGAAAATAGGATACTTTTATTTTTTACAGGCTGTTTCACTCTACTCTTGTCATCTTGTCTGGGCTCTGATGATAATGACATTGATTTTGAAATCGCGAAAAACTGTCAGATCTCTGCTTTTACTTTAAAGCACGATTCCATACCCGAATTGAGTACAACCAAGTTTACGATAGATCAGATAAATGGTCGGATATTCAATCAAGATTCTCTTCCTTACGGAACAGAGGTAGACAAGGTGATAGCAACCGTAACGTATATGACGCCCATCAGCATAGGCGCGATTCAGGTGATGCAGGAAGCCGTTGGTGATACGATCTATTGGAACGGAACGGACTCGCTGGATTATACCAAGCCTGTCAAATTTTTAATTATAGCCTATGATGGCGAGACAAAAAAGGCATACGAGACAAAACTAAACGTACATCAGGTATTGCCTGATTCTATGGTCTGGACATTGCAAGATGCGACTCTTCCGGGAACATCGGTTAGCGAAAGAAAAGTCGTTGCTTTCACTTCGGAAGGCAAGGAACAATACTACATGTATACGCAAGAGCCCGATGGCAATCATCTCTATACAGCTTCCGTGTCTGATTTGAACGCCTGGGCACCACAAGAGTTGGCAGGCTTACCGGAAAGTCAGATCAAATGGGAGTTGTTGACCGAGTACGAAAACAAACTCTATGTATCGTCTGCCGAACGGCAGTTATATTGTTCGGCGAACGGCAAGACCTGGGAATTGGTCGAAACCTCTCCGTCAATCATTTCCATACTGGGAGTTATCAGAGAAGAGACAACAGCCGGGAAGCCTTCCGCTTTAGCAGTCATAACGTCTATTGACGGCACCCTTCATTTCGCCAGCATGGATAAATCAGGCCTGTGGTCTGACGGCAATGAAGTTGCTGCGCAATTTCCCATATCAGGCTTTGCGCCACTGTCATACAACCTGATGTATCGGGAACGGTTATTCCTTGCCGGAGGAAAGACAGCAGGAGGTAATATTTCGGCAAACTCCTGGTCTACAATGGACGGACTAAACTGGGTATTGACAAATCCGACCCAAGGTTTTGGTCATAGAGAAGGAGCTTCAATCGCATTATACGACTCGACGTTCTTTCTTGTAGGAGGTTTCGATGAAAAAGGTAAAGCTTCAAAAGACATATATCGTTCAAAAGACAATGGAGTCAATTGGATTCTGTCAGACTCATTAGTAGTTATGCCGGGTGATTATAAAGCACGGGGCTACGCGTCGATGATTATTGATGAAGCAAACAATATGTATCTTTTCGGCGGAAAAGAGGATAAAGGAAATACTGATTCAAAAGAGCTTTGGATAGGGCGGATTAACAGATTAGGATTTAAGAAATAGAACTTCCTTTCAGTGAAGTATAATTTTACAGGGCTTTTGCCGTTAAAAAAAGAAGGTATAGAATTAGTAAGAAATAACATATATGACTTCGATTTTTTTTCAACGGCTGACCGTAACAATCCTTCTATTGGTTCCCTTCATAGAACTTCGTGCTCAGGAATATAAATATGAGATAGGAGGTATAGCCGGAGTTTCTGCTTATATGGGTGATGCGAATAAAACATCTCCTTTTAAAAGTATGAATCCGGCATTGGGGGGTGTTTTTCGCTACAATGCCAATTTCAGAGTTGCACTTAAAGGCAATCTGGCCTGGGCAAAAGCAACAGGAAGCACGGAGGGTCTGGAAAATGTTTTTCCCGGCAATGTGCAAGCTACATTTGATCGCAACGTGATTGACTTTGGCGGTCAGATGGAGTTTAATTTTTTTCCGTATAGCGACAAATACGCGTATATGAACACACGCAGACTGAGCCCTTATGTCACATTGGGTCTTGGCGTAACCATTGCTACCGGAGGAGGCAGTACTTTCGTAGGACCTAATATCCCTTTGGGAGTAGGCGTAAAGTACAAAATAACGAACAGGTTGAATCTGGGTTGTGAGTTTACTGTCCGCAAATTGTTTGGCGACAATTTTGAAGGAAACAGCACGCTCGATGATCCTTACAAGTTGAATTCCGACTGGTTAAAAAACAATGACTGGTATTCATTCCTGTTATTGTCGGTCACATGGGACTTCGGTCCGAGGAAAAACCCCTGTAACAACATCAGGAATTTTCCCGGATTTTAAAAAGATAAAAAAGACGAATGTCATTAAAAGATAAAATAGACACAAGCAGTTTGCCGCAACACATCGCGGTTATTATGGATGGAAACGGAAGATGGGCTAAAGCACAGGGAAAAGACCGAAGCTATGGCCATCAGGAAGGTGTTGTGTCTGTTCGTAAAGTAGTGGAGGCGGCAACCGCTATCGGCTTAAACTACCTTACGATTTATACTTTTTCGACAGAAAACTGGAATCGCCCGGAAGAAGAAGTGCGCGCACTGATGGAATTGCTTGTCTCGGCAATTTACAGGGAAACGCCGGACTTAATGAAGAACAATGTGCGTTTGATGGCTATAGGAGATCTTTCCCAACTGCCGGACAACACACGAGCTACTTTGGAGGATTGCATTGATCAGACTTCTGCCAACACGGGCACTACGCTTGTTTTGGCTCTTAGCTATTCCGCTCGTTGGGAATTAACAAACGCAATGCGCCAATTGGCAAAAAAGGTAAAAGAAAACAAGTTGAATCCGGAAGAAATTACAGAACTTGTGGTGTCGGATTATTTAACGACGCGAGACATGCCGGATCCTGATCTTTTGATAAGGACAGGAGGAGAGCAACGGCTCAGCAATTTTCTGCTTTGGCAATTGTCATACGCAGAACTTTATTTCACAGATAAATTCTGGCCGGATTTCAGAGAAGAAGAGTTGTATGAAGCTATATTGTATTATCAACAACGGGAAAGACGTTTTGGTAAGACAAGCGAACAAATAATTTATAAACAATAGCTGTTAGTATGTACAAAAGATTAGTGCTATTCTTATTTTTCTTAGGCTTTGCCTATGGGGTTTCTGCCCAGGAAAATGACACTACCCAGGTTGATGCACCGGCAGAAGTGCCGGTTATTTCATACTCGTTATCTCCTAAACGATACAAAATCGCGGATATTGCGGTAACGGGGGTGAAAAATAATTATGAGGACTATGTATTAATCGGCGTGTCCGGGTTGTCAATCGGTGATGAAGTAGCCATTCCGGGTGAAGAAATTACGGCAGCTATCAAACGCTTCTGGAGAAACGGGCTTTTCTCTGACGTTAAGATATTAGCCACCAAGATAGAAGGAGATCAGGTTTGGATCGAAATTCAATTAAGGCAACGTCCGCGTATTTCTGAAATCAATTACAAGGGGATAAAAAAGGGCGAACGCGAAGATCTGGAAGCCAAGCTTGGTCTGCGAAAAGGAAATCAGGTCACTCCAAACCTTCTGGACCGTGCCAAAATCTATATCCAGAAGTATTTTGATGGAAAAGGTTTTAAAAATGTAGATATCGACATCGTGCAGAAAGACGATGTTTCTAAAGATGGAGAAGTGATTATTGATATTAATATTGATAAAAACGAAAAAACCAAGATTAACCGAATCTATTTCACCGGAAATAAAGAATTGAAGGATTACGACCTTAAAAAGGCAATGAAGAAAACCAACGAACGTTTCTCGCTGAAACGTGACTTCAGAACCAGTATCCGTGAAATGTTCAGCACCAAAAAGTTTACAACAGAAGAATATGAAAATGATAAAAAGAATATCATTGACAAATATAACGAAAAAGGTTATCGCGACGCTGTGTTGCTCGCTGATAGTGTGACCAATTTTGACGAAAAAAGAGTGGATGTCTTTCTGTCGATTGAAGAAGGACAGAAGTACTATCTGAAAGATATTCGTTTTGTAGGTAATACGCATTACCCGACAGATTACCTGGAGGCTGTTCTTAATATGAAGCCGGGCGAGGTGTATAATCAGAAGAAATTGAATGAGCGTTTGTCTTTAGACGAAGATGCGGTTTCAAATGTGTATTTCAACAATGGTTATCTGTTCTTCAACGCAGATCCGGTAGAAGTTGACGTACATAATGATTCCATCTCACTTGAAATCCGTATTTTCGAAGGGACACAGGCTACAATTAATCGTATCATCATTAATGGTAACGACCGCTTGTATGAAGATATCGTACGCCGGGAATTGAGAACCAAACCGGGTATGCTATTCAGTCGTGAAGACTTGATGCGTTCTATCCGTGAGATAGCTCAGATGGGACACTTCGACCCGGAAAACATGTCGCCCAACCCACTTCCCGATCCGGAAAATGGAACGGTAGATATTGAATATAATCTGACCTCTAAGGCGAATGACCAGATTGAATTCTCCGCCGGTTGGGGACAAACAGGGGTAATCGGAAAGTTGAGTTTACGATTTACGAACTTCTCCATGAACAACCTGCTGAACCCGAAGAGCTATAAGGGTATTCTTCCTCAGGGAGAAGGTCAGACGCTTACGTTAAGCGGTCAGACCAACGGACGTTATTATCAGGCATACAGTATTTCATTTATGGATCCCTGGTTCGGAGGAAAGCGTCCGAATACCTTATCTGTCAGCGCCTACTTCTCCAAACAAACCGATATCAGCAGTCAATACCTGAGCAACAACAGTTATGGCGGATATCCCGGATATATGGGTGGAGGCTACATGGGAGGTTACATGGGAGGCTATAATAATGGTTTTTATAACTACGAAGCAGCCTACAACCCGGATAAATACATCATGATGTTAGGTGCTTCTGCCGGTTACGGTAAACGTTTGAACTGGCCGGATGACTATTTCCAGTTCATGGCTACGCTGAACTATCAGGTATATATTCTGAAAGACTGGGATTACCTGAACTATTACCTGAACATGCGTAACGGTACAAGCCATAATATCAACCTGGAATTATTATTACAACGCAGCTCTATTGACAACCCATTATATACCCGTTCGGGATCTCAGTTCTCTTTGTCTGTTGCGGCAACGCCCCCCTACTCTTTATGGGATGGAAAAGATTACGCTTCGATGACCAATGAGTCGGATCACAAATACCGCCTGATCGAGTATCACAAATGGAAGTTCAAAGCGAAAATATTCTCTCCTTTGACACCGACCTCTGTTAAGCGTACACCGGTATTAATGACGCGTGTTGAATATGGCTTCTTAGGAGAATACAACAAACACAAACGCTCACCTTTCGAAACCTTCTATATGGGTGGAGACGGCATGAGTGGTTATTCAAGCAGTTTCTCTACAGAAACAATCGGATTGAGAGGTTATGAAAACGGTGGTATTGCAGATTATTCCAACCCGGGATATGCCTATTCTCGCCTGGCGATGGAATTGCGCTATCCGTTCTTACTGGAACCATCCTCAACCATTTATGGTCTGGCGTTTGTAGAAGCCGGTAATGCATGGACAGAACTGAAAGATTTTAGCCCATTTAACCTGAAGCGTTCAGCCGGATTCGGAGTTCGTATCTTCCTTCCAATGATTGGATTGATGGGTATTGACTGGGCTTACGGATTCGACACGCCCAATTACAGAAACAGCACAGAACGCAGTGGAGGTAATTTCCACTTTATTATAGGTCAGGAATTTTAATTAACGTAATTTAGTGAGTTCGTAATAAACGCTCCTTTATATTTGTAGTCATAAAAGAGAACGATCATTAAAAGAAAAAGAATATGAAAAGAATTATTGCCTTAAGCAGCGTTATTTTACTGTGCACTTTTGCAGCTTCGGCGCAGAAATTTGCATTAATAGATATGGAATATATTCTCAAGAACATTCCGGCGTATGAAATGACAAACGAACAGTTGAGTCAGGTTTCTCAGAAATGGCAAAACGAAGTTGAAGCAATTCAACAAGAAGCACAGAATATGTACAAAACATATCAGAGTGATCTTGTTTTCCTTTCTGCCGAAATGAAAACAAAACGTGAAGAAGAAATTGTAAAGAAAGAACAGGAAGCGCAGGAACTGAAGCGCAAATATTTCGGCGCTGACGGAGAACTTTACAAAAAAAGAGAAAGTCTGATGAATCCCATACAGGACGAGGTCTATAATGCAGTAAAAGAAATCTCTGAACAGAAAGGATATCAACTGATTGTCGATAGAGCTTCTGCAATGAGTATTATATTCGCTGATCCGAAAATTGATATAAGCAATGAAGTCCTGATTCGTTTAGGATATTCAAAATAATTGCTTACATTTGTGCGCTTTTAATACATTTATATCGCTGAATAATAATTAGTAATAAAATAAACAAATGAAGAAACTTATTATCTTATTGTTTTTAATCCTCCCACTGGGAGTCTTTGCTCAGGAAGTAAAGATTGCATATGTAAACACGCAGGAAGTATTCATGGCAATGCCTGAGGTATCAGCAATGGAAACACAAATGGCTGACCTGAATGAAAAATACAAAGTCGAACTGAAGCAAATGCAGGATGAATATACCAACAAGTATTCTGCTTATATCGCACAACAGGACTCTTTAACTGAAAACATTAAGTTGAGAAGAATGTCTGAAATAGAAGATATTCGCGAACGTATGGACAACTTCGTACAGGTAGCTCAACAAGATGTACAGAAAAAACAACAAGAGCTGATGATGCCTATCCAACAGAAAATGCAAGACGCGATTAAGGCTGTAGGAAACGAAAAAGGTTACACTTATATTATTGACCCGGCTGCTATTCTTCATGTAGGCAATGGTTCTATTGACGCGACTTCTTTCGTAAAAGCGAAATTGGGTTTGAATTAATCGTAAGATATGTATACAATGAAAGGATGTCGGTCAGTGCATGACAGGCATCCTTTTTTTATTCTATTTAATCTATAATTTATGCTTCCGGAAAAAGCAGGACCAATAGGTGTTTTTGACTCAGGATATGGAGGATTGACCATCCTGAACGAAATCAAAAAAGCATTGCCTGAATATGATTATCTCTATTTAGGAGATAACGCGCGTACGCCCTACGGATCTCGTTCTTTTGAGGTTGTCTATCAGTTTACCCGTCAGTCGGTCTATCGCTTATTTGAAGAGGGATGCCATTTGGTTATACTGGCGTGTAATACGGCATCAGCCAAGGCCCTGCGCACTATTCAGCAAAACGACCTCACCCAATGGGATAAGAACAGGCGTGTGCTTGGCGTGATCCGCCCGACAGTTGAGATATTAGACAACCTAAGCCGCTCAAAACACATCGGTGTATTAGGTACGAGCGGCACCATCACGTCCCGGTCATACGACCTTGAAGTAGCTAAAATGTTTCCGCATATTCAAATCACAGGAAAGTCCTGCCCCATGTGGGTGCCTTTGGTAGAAAACAACGAATTTAACTCACCGGGAGCAGATTATTTTATTCGTAAATACTTAGACGAGCTCTTTAGTGTAGACGCGGAAATAGATACGTTAGTACTTGGTTGCACGCACTATCCTTTACTCGCCGATAAGATCAGGCACTATCTACCCGATGGCGTTATGCTGTTTTCACAAGGCGAACGTGTAGCGAATAGCCTGAAAGACTATCTACATCGTCATCCCGAAATGGAGAGTCGCTTAACAAAAGGGCAAAACACTCGCTTTCTCACCACAGAATCCGCCGATAAGTTTTCTGAAGCCGCCTCTATTTTCCTTTCAGAATCTATCCGGGTAGAACAAATCACGATAGATTGATTCGATGAAAAAGACTGTAGCCATTCTTTTTTTCTTAGTCTGGATTACAAACATCCATGCCGGAGAACTGGATACTTATCTGGCTCAGAAAGGGCTGGTGAATGTCACGGATATGGATTCTACCATTCGCATCTGTCTTAAATATGCCACTCCGGACAATCTGATGGGCACAACTGTCTATAGCGGAATAACAGGTATCTGGCTACATCCTGATGCCGCGAGGAAATTACTAAAAGCACAAGAACTTCTCCGAAAAGAAAACCCGTCCTATTCTCTTTTAGTTTTCGATGCCGCACGTCCGATGTCTGTTCAGCGGATTATGTGGAATATCGTACGCGGTACGGACAAAACAAACTATGTAAGCAATCCCGCGAAAGGAGGCGGACTGCATAACTACGGAATGGCTGTAGATGTAACGATTCTTGACGCTCAGGGAAAAGAACTTCCCATGGGAACTCCATTCGACTTCTTAGGTGAAGAAGCCCATATAACCGATGAGAACGCTTTAGTTCGGGAAGAAAAGATAACACAGCAAGCGTTAGAAAATCGCTTGCTGCTTAGGAAAGTCATGCGCCAGGCGGGCTTTCGTACCATATTATACGAATGGTGGCACTTCAACGCCTGTTCACGTGAAGAAGCCAAAAAGAATTATCCGCTGATTGACTGATCTTACGAAATATTTTTTCCAAAAGGAGAAAGCGCAAGCCCGGCCATTTTGAAATGCTGCATACCAAAAGGAATACCGATAATCGTAATGCATAAGAACAGCCCAAAAACAAGATGCGTCAGACAAATCCAGATTCCGCCTACCAGTATCCAGATCACATTCATCAGCACAGAAACACATCCGCCGGAATACGGATCACTTGTCACTTCCCTGCCAAAAGGCCAGAGAGCCAATACGCCTAACTTGAGCGTCTGCAATCCGAACGGAATTCCAATGATCGTAATCATCAAAAACAAACTGGCAATCAAATATTCCACACTCGTTATTATTCCTCCGAAAAGGAGCCAAATGATATTACCTAAGAATTTCATGATCCTGTATTATTGTTAGTTCTTTCCTGTATAAATGATGACAACTGTCTAACTCTGCTAAGATCGCATTTTTTACGATCAGAAAACTATCTTTCAGTTCCGGTTTTATCGGCAAAGAAGGGGGCGCCTCCATTTGTAAAGGATTGATTGGCTGCCCATTTTTATGCACACGGAAGTCAAGATGTGGTCCGGTCGATAAGCCGGTAGACCCGACGTAAGCAATCACCTCTCCTTGCTGAACATGACTTCCTACCGCTATCCCCTTGGCAAATTTGCTCAGGTGCATATAAGTAGTCGTATAAACTGAGTTGTGTTTTACTTTCAGATAATTTCCGCCCCCGCCTTCATATCCTTTCGCAATCACAGTCCCGGCACCAATACTTTTAACCGGCGTACCGACAGGAGCAGCGTAATCCACCCCATGATGCGCGCGGTAACGCTTCAGAATCGGATGAAAACGAGCATTAGAGAAACGGGAAGTAATTCTGAAAAAGTCGAGCGGAGCTTTAAGAAACGCCTTCCGCAAACTATTCCCTTCCGTATCAAAATATTCAAACACACTATCCTGCACAAAAGGCACAGCCGTAAAATCCTTTCCCTGATGCGTAAAGATTGCCGCATGAATCGTACTGATATTTAAAGCGGTCGTATCATCAATATAAGCCACGTCATATAATACTTTAAACGCATCCCCTTCCTTCACGTCAAAGAAATCAATTTGCCAGGCATATACATCTGCAACTTTCACAGCCAATTGAGGATCACCTCCCTGTGCTCTGATCACATTCCACAAGGAAGAATTCAATGTACCTTCTATATACTCACGTTTATACGTCACGGGTTTGAAGAATTCTGACACATAAACAGAATCCCGTGTCAGGTCAATCACCGCATAATCCGTTAAAGACTTCGCGAAAGCCATATACCGGATAGTAGCCAGACTATCTTGCGTTGTAAATGTAAAATAATGGCTTCCCGCCCGGATTTTGGTCGGATCTAAAATAGCAGCGGCAGACCGGCTGATCAAATCCGCCTTCGCCGCGCTAAAACCGAGTGATGCAAAGATTGAAGCCGGGTTATCCCCACTCTTAATAAAATACTCCCGCATATCTAATGTATCAACACAAACACCATATTGATAGATACGCTGAACCGTATCCACTTCTTCTGCAAAAAACTCGTCTTTATCCTGCGTATTCTTTTGCGGATTACATGAAATGAAGGAAACAAATAAGACAAATAATAAGACTTTAAAAAGTTGAATAGACATTTCCAGATAAATATAAATTACGTTAGCAAGACAAAGATAAAAAATAAATCATGTCGATCTTTTATTATCTTCAGATAAGCGAACTTCTTTGCTTCGTCACTTCGCTCCTCGCAAAAATGACGATACTATTTTTAATACGTTTAAATGCGTTTGCGGCAGTGTTTTTAGGGCATAAAAATAGGGTTTCTTATATAGCATAACAATAAAGTTTAATCTAAAGTGTAGATAAAC
>DAIPZX010000042.1:0-5559 GCA_036781995.1 Massilibacteroides sp.
TTACGATTATTTCTTAACTACTAAGAAAATACAAAGAACCATAAAATTATCAATGCTTTTTGGCATGATTTCCATTGCTCCTGTTCTGGCGTCATCTGCTTTGTTACAGAATGAGATTTTGGACTTAAATGTTGAAAACGCAACGATTCGGGAAGTACTGTTGGAAATTCGCAAACAGACGAATGTTTCATTTCTCTATAATAATGAAGAATTAAATGACAACAAACGTGTTACTCTTAACGTTCGTGATAATTCGGTCGAAGACATACTTGCTCTTTTGTTGAAGAATCAGGGATTGGTCTATTCTGTGGAGGATAATGTTATCCTGATTTATAAACCTGAAACAAAACCAGCTGCTACGGAAAAACAACAACAAGGTAATCATAAAACAATAACCGGTATAGTCAAAGATGAAAGTGGAGAACCGATTATTGGAGCAAATGTGATAGAAGAAGGGACGACTAATGGGGTTATAACAGATTTTGATGGAAAGTTTTCATTATCGGTTAGCTCAAATGCGGTAGTGAAGATTTCATACATAGGTTATACGGAACAAAACTTTTCGGTGCGGGGAAAAACTGATTTTTCTATTATTCTGGAAGAAGATACACAGGCATTGCATGAGGTGATTGTTGTAGGTTATGGAACCATGCAGAAGAAACAGGTTACCAGCTCAATTACGTCTTTATCCGCAGCCGATCTTCCACAAGGGGTAGGAGGGTCGTCTATTGCAACGGCTTTACAAGGGAAAATAGGTGGTTTGGTGATGTCGGGAACGGCAAGTCCGAACTCCAGTAATTCATTCCAGTTGCGTGGTATGGCGTCTATTAATACATCGAAAGAACCGCTTATTGTTATTGATGGTATGCCCGGAGGAGATATCCGTACTGTTTCGCCTGAAGAAATACAGTCGATTGATGTATTGAAGGACGCTTCGGCAGGTGCCATCTATGGTACGAGAGCAACAGGAGGGGTAATTCTGATTACAACTAAAAAAGCTAAAGCCGGCAAGTTACGGTTGAGTTACACCGGGGAAGTGCTGTTTAAGCAGGCATTTGGGAAACCCGATCTGCTTAGTGCCGCCGACTATATTTCTACTTATGAAGGTGCGAAAAATGACGAAGGGCATAATACGGATTGGTGGGACGAGGCGTTAAGAGATAATCCTACTTCACACCGTCATACGATTTCTCTGCAAGGAGGTGCGGAAACAGCCCGTATTTTTGCTTCTGTGATGTATGAAGATGATAGAGGGGTTCTGCGTGGAGATGCCCGGAAGGATTATTCAGGACGTATCAATGCTGATTTCAAACTATTTGACGGTTGGTTGGATATTTCTACACATGTTAATTACAGACAGGCAGCTCGAAATCAGAACAAGCCTTCTGTTGAAGGTGTTATGCGCGCCAATCCGACGCAAGCCGTGCGTGATTCGGAAAATCCGACCGGTTGGAATATCTGGACAACAGGAGATAATACCGAAATGAACGAGATTGGCGAAGCGGCGCTCCGCAGGGATGAAGGTTTGGATAAATGGTTTCGGCCGGATGTTTCTTTAAAGTTGAATATATTGCCGGTCAAAGGTCTGTCATATCAACAAACGATTGGTTATGAGAACCGCCAATGGGAGAAGCATTTTTATCGTTCGATGTTCTCGCGTGAAGAATTACGGGCAGGCCGGAAAGGTTGGGCGGAACTGGAATTCAATAAAACGGAACTGATTAATTCCGATGGTTATTTTTCTTATGTCAATGAGTTTGGGCCGCATACAATTAATGCTGTAGCCGGTTATAGTTATTATGAACATAATAACGAATCATTCTCCATGAAGAACGCCGATTTTACCAATGATCTGATCGCGTTCTGGAATATTGGAGAAGGCTCTCGCCTGAAAGAAGGTAATGCGGAAATGAGTTCCAATAAAGGTATATCACAGCGTTTAGGGGCTTATTTTGGTCGTCTTAACTATGCTTATGATGACAGATATATGGCTACTTTTTCAATACGGCGAGAAGGCTCCAGCAAGTTTGCCGAGAAAAATCGTTGGGGTACTTTCTGGTCTGTATCCGGAGGATGGAGGTTGTCCAGAGAAAGCTTCATGAATGATGTGTCATGGGTGAACGACCTGAAACTACGCGTTGCTTATGGGGTGACGGGAAATGAAGGTTTTCCCGCTGATTATGCTGCCAGAATGTACGGCTCTGATTCGCGTTGGTTGTTGCCTAACGGTACCTGGGCTTATTCGTATGGCGTAACTAAGAATGTGAACGACAGGCTTGGTTGGGAAGAAAAGCACGAGTGGAATATCGGTCTTGACTTTTCTGTCTTGAATAATCGGATCTACGGTAAATTCGACTGGTTTAGTCGCAAGATAGACGGACTGATCTACAATGTAGATGTTCCACAGCCACCCAACACGGAATCATCGATGTATAAAAATATCGGTGAGATGGAAAACAAGGGATGGGAATTAGAACTTGGTGCTGATGTGGTGCGCTCCGAAGATTGGCGGTATAATACTTCGCTGAACCTGAGTAGCAATAAAACAACGGTAGGTACGCTTTGGGGTGATCAGACCTATATTAACGGAGCCTGGGTTGATAACTGGGTGGAATATGGACACCGATTGGAAGAAGGTGTTGAAATAGGTAGTTACTTCATATTTCGCTATGCCGGTATCAGTGATGAAGGGAAAATTCAGATATACGACAAAGATAATAATGTGATTGATTCTGATGCCGGAAAAGTAGATGACCGTGTGTATCAGAAGAATTACATGCCAAAACTGATATTGGGATGGACGCACAATGTCGGGTATAAGAATTGGGATCTGAGTGCAACCTTTACAAGCTGGATTGATTATGACGTCTATAATGCTGTTGAGCTGGAATATGGACTGAGAAATGTGGCACAAGGAAATATGACGTATGATGCTATCCGGAAGAATGCAAAAATAACCGGACGCCCGATAGCTTGTGACTATTTTCTTCAAGACGCTACATTTCTGAAACTGCAGAATCTTACTCTGGGATATACGTTACCCATGAAGAAATATACACAACATGTGGAGAATATTAAAATCTATTTTACGGGACACAACCTGTTTACATGGACAAAATATGACGGTCTTAACCCGGAAGTGAATATCACCGGTTGGGAAGGTGGTATTGAAAAGAAAGGGGATGTCTATCCTCAGACTCGTACATTTACTTTGGGTCTTCAGTTGAATTTCTAAAAGCATAAGAGTCATGAAAAAAAATAATTTGTATATAAAAGCCATTATGATAATGGCGTTTATTGGTCTCTTCCAAGCATGTAGCGTAGAGCCTGAATATTATTCACAATCAACGCCCGGAATGTTTTTTGATACGCAGGATAAAGTCTATCAACGCATGGGACGCCCGTTTACGCATTGGGCCTGGTTTGTAGCAGACCATCAAACGCAGTCTAATGGAATGATGCTTCAGGAGTTTACAACAGACGAAATGTTGGTTCCTTCGCGTTATAATGACTGGTATGACGGTGGCGCATATTTGCGTATGTACCAGCATGATTTTACGCCTACTACTAATGGCATAAATGATGCATGGCGCGGTTTCTCTATGGGGGTGGCACAGACCTGGAGTGCAAAGGATGATATTGACCTGTATGTGGATTTTGACGCATTGAAATTTCCGGCAGGGAGTCGCGATGCTGTCTTGATGCAGCTTCAAGCGCTTGCTTCTTATTTTTATTGGTTCGGACTTGACTTATTCGGCGGAGTACCGCTCTATGTTTCCAATAAAGACGATTTGCAACCTCGTTCTACGGATGTGGAGACTTTTGAGTTTATTGAAACTATGCTGAAAGAAGCTTTGCCTAAGTTGCCTAAGAAAACGGAGTTGGGGGCTATGGAAACCGGTAGTATTAATCAAGCTGCGGCAGCTCTTTTGCTGGCAAGACTTTATTTCAATGCCGGTCCGTACATCCGTCAGGATAAGTTTGCCGAATGTGCTGCCCTTTGCCAAGGAATTATTGATGGTACCTATGGCGCATATAAATTGGAGAGCGACTGGAGAGAGGTTTTCGGCTTTGAAAACGATAAGTCAACTGAAATTATCTGGTCGGTACCCAGCCATAATGCCCAAAGCGAACGCAGCGTAGGCGTTAACTCTTATCATTATGGAATGAATGAATATTGGGATAACGGTGAAATCGGCAATCTTAATAATGGTTATTGCCTTGTTCCTTCGCTTGATGTTAACGGTAAATCCTATCTGTATGGTAGTGACAATCCGAGTCCGAACGGGACGTATCGGTTAGGAAGTCCTTTCGCTAAATTTCATGAAAAAGATGTCCGCAAACAACTCAATGCTTATGAAGGTGGCGGTAAATGGCGGGGGATGTTCTATTTCGGTGAGTTGATCAATCCGGTTACCGGTAAGGTGTGTCACGGTGGAAACCGTCAGGTGAAACCAACTGATGTCTTAGTACTTGTGGATCAAATAGCTCGTATCTTTCCACAGGCAGGAGCCGAGGCAGATCATGGAAAAGAAGGTGCTCGATGGGCAGAAGAAGCTTCAGGCGTTCGCTTGGCTAAATTTTCTCCGATACCATGGCTTTCCGAAAAAACATATCGTGGAAATCCTGATATCCCTGTTTTCCGTCTTGCCGAAGCGTATTATATGCTTGCCGAGTGTAAACTTCGCTCGGGAGATAAAGCCGGAGCCGCTTCGTTGATCAATGAAGTACGTAAGCGCTACTTTGTAGAGGCTGACCCTGATCCTGTAACTGCTGCTAATCTGGACGAATGGCGCATGCTGGATGAATGGCTGATCGAATTTATTGGAGAAGGTCGGCGTCGCACAGATCTGATTCGTTGGGATAAATATACGACCGAATCTTGGTGGGATCATCCGGCTGATGGTCCTGACAAAGCTCATTTCAATCGTTTCCCTATTCCTGAACAAGCAATGGGAAGTAATAACCTGATTGAACAAAATCCGGGATACAATTAATTGTAAATAACGGTGAAAAGCCCGGCAGTTTTTTAAATTCTGCCGGGCTATTTTTCTTCTTCCAATGCATCAAACGCGTCACGGGTAGAAAGCAGTTCGGCTTTGATCTGTTTGAGGCGGTTTACGATTTTTTCTTGTTTGACAGTTGTCTCCTTGTTGTCTTTAAGTTTTTGTCTTGCGCCGGCAAGCGTCATGCCTCTTTCTTTTACTAAATAATGGACTAACCGGATGGCTTCAATATCTTCTGTTTTATAGAAACGCGTGCCTTTTTCGGATTTACGAGGGCGTATAATCTTGAATTCTTTTTCCCAAAAACGAAGGGTCGATTCGTTGAGGTTGAACATGGCAGCCACTTCGCTAATGGAGTAGTAGAGCTTTTTATTGTTGGCTTCTTTCTCTTCCATAGGGCTTAGTCCATTACCTGTCCGTGATTGTCTGCAATCTGGATCATACGGTCGTATTCCTCGGGAGTGAGGTCCATAAAATAATACTTGGCGGGATTGTCATGTCTGCCGCGTACAATTACTTCATAATGCAGGTGTGGTCCGGTGGATTTGCCGGT